>CAIJYZ010000070.1 GCA_903825015.1 uncultured Actinomycetes bacterium | reverse complement strand
GGCACATGAGATTCCATATGTTGCAACGGCAACTGTTGCTGATCTGCGAGATCTAGAGGCAAAAGTAACTAAAGCGATGAGCTTTAGAGGTGCACGATACATCCACGTACTTGTGCCATGTCCTCTAGGTTGGGGTTCGGCCTCATGTGACACATTAAAGATCGCTCGTCTTGCAACTCAGAGCGGATTGTTTCCAGTCTTTGAGGCAGAAAAGGGCGAAGTTACTTCATCGACTCCAATTCGTAAGAAAGTTGATGTTGAGGAGTATTTAAAACTACAAGTTCGGTATGCACATTTGTTTTCACCCGCGCGAAACGATGCCGTAATCAATCACTTACAAGAGATGGCCGAAAAGAATATTCGACGCTATAACTTGATGCCACAGGATGGGCAGGCCTAATCATGGAGAAACCCTTTGCAATCACGCTTTCAGTTGATAGTTCGCTCGCAAATCACACGGGGTCGTGGCGTGTAGAAAAACCAGAATATGTCCACCGCATGCCGCCATGTAATAACGCATGTCCTGCCGGTGAAAATATTCAAAACTGGCTTTACATCGCCGAAGATGGTTCATATGAAAGTGCATGGCGGGCATTAGTTCAAGAAAATCCATTTCCTGCAATCATGGGACGCGTTTGTTATCACCCATGCCAAGATGTTTGTAACCGTTCATTCCTAGATGAAGCAGTTGGAATCAACTCAGTAGAACGTTTCTTAGGTGATCACGCACTTGAAAAAGGTTGGGCGATTCCAGCTCCTGAAAAGGAATCTGGTTTCAAAGTTCTAATAATCGGCGCCGGTCCTGCAGGTTTATCTGCGGCCTATCACCTTCGTCGCTTAGGTCATGCCGTAACCGTTAGGGATGCAACCCACGCACCCGGCGGAATGATGCGTTATGGAATTCCAAAGTATCGACTGCCCCGCGAAATCCTTGATGCAGAAATTGATCGCATTAAGAATATGGGTATTAAATTTGAAATGAATACCCGCGTCGATGATGTTCATACGGCAATGGATGAGGGTTTTGACGCAGTCTTTATGGCAATCGGTGCGCAGTTAAGTAAGCGCGCATATATTCCTGCAAGTGAAGCTGCCCGAATCTTGGATGCAATTAAGGTGCTGCACGATGTCGAAGATGGCAATCAACCTTTACTTGGACGCAAAGTAGTTGTCTATGGTGGCGGAAATACTGCAATGGATGTTGCCCGTACCGCAAAACGATTAGGTGCCGAAGAAGCGGTCATTGTTTATCGCCGTACGCGCGATAAGGCACCAGCTAATGATCTTGAAATCACCGAAGCTTTAGAAGAAGGAATTCTTGTTAAGTGGCTGTCAACCGTTAACCATGTTGGCCAGCACGAACTTCGCATTGAAAAGATGGAGCTTGATGGTGAGGGATTCCCGCAACCAACTGGTGAGTTTGAAACCTTAGAGGCCGATTCATTGATCTTGGCCCTAGGACAGGAAGTTGATTTTTCACTTCTTGGAAATAGCGCCGACTTAGATGTAGCCGATGGCACCATGAGCGTTGATGCAACGATGATGACATCTCACCCCGGTATTTTTGCCGGCGGCGATATGGTTCCAGCAGATCGCACAGTTACAACCGGTGTTGGTCATGGCAAGAAAGCCGCACGAAATATCGATGCTTGGCTGCGCAGTACAGCCTATGAAAACGTAAAGAACACTGATCTTGTTACTTACGAACAGCTCAATACTTGGTACTACACCGATGCGCCGCACGTAGTTCGCGAACGTCTTGAAGCAACTCGACGAGCCAAGGATTTTTCAGAAGTTGTTAAAGGCTTAGATGAATCCAATGCTTTGTACGAAGCCCGGCGCTGCATGTCATGCGGTAACTGTTTCGAATGCGATAACTGCTTTGGAGTTTGCCCAGATAACGCCATTATTAAATTAGGGCCAGGAAAAGGCTTTGAGATTAATTTGGATTACTGCAAAGGTTGTGGAATATGCGTAAGTGAATGTCCATCGAGTTCGATTGTAATGATTCCTGACAAGTAAGTTTTAAGAAACTAAAGTTCCTATAGTTTCACCACGTACTGCGCGTGCAATGTTTCCATTTTGCATTAAATCAAAGACCACGATTGGTAGATGATTTTCGCGGCAAAGCGCAAATGCTGCAGCATCGGCTACGGCTAATGACTTGCTCAGAACTTCGTCGTAAGAAATCTGATCGTATTTAGTGGCCGATTTATCTTTCTTTGGATCGGCGTTATAGACGCCATCAACACCGCTCTTGGCCAGCAGCAAAGCTTCGGCGCCGATTTCAAGTGCGCGCTGAGCTGAAACCGTATCGGTTGTAAAGAATGGCATTCCGGCGCCTGCACCAAAAATAACTACGCGACCCTTTTCTAGGTGACGAATTGCGCGAAGTGGAATGTAAGGCTCTGCAACTTGGCCCATAGTGATCGCAGTTTGTACGCGGGTTTGTACGCCCTCTTTTTCAAGAAAATCTTGCAGGGCTAAACAGTTCATAACTGTTCCGAGCATTCCCATATAGTCGGCGCGAGAGCGATCCATGCCGCGCTGTGAAAGTTCGGCTCCACGGAAATAATTACCGCCACCAACAACGATTGCTACCTGTACGCCACTTCGGGCTACATCTGCGATTTGTTTTGCAATATCTTGCACAACATCGGGATCAACACCAATGCCTTTTGCCCCACCGAAAACTTCACCAGAAAGTTTAAGGAGCACCCGCCGATACGTACCTCTTGTACCGGGCATGGATGCTCCTTTAACTTCTAGGTTCGAATATGTAAATTCTAAGCGATTTCGCCTTTGAACTTATTGACCCACGCGGAAGCGATTAAACGCTGTAACAGCGGTTTCCGCTTCATCAAGGATCTGC
>CAIJYZ010000069.1 GCA_903825015.1 uncultured Actinomycetes bacterium | reverse complement strand
TCTTCACTATCGCGGCTTCGACATCGCAGATCTTGCAGCTAACTGTGAATTCGAAGAAGTTGCGCATTTACTTATTCACGGAGTTCTGCCAAATAAAGCTGAATTAGCTACTTATAAAGCCAAGTTAAAAGGCCTTCGTGGCTTGCCAGATCAAGTTAAAAACGTGCTCGAACAGCTGCCGGTTACAACGCATCCTATGGATGTCATGCGAACAGCGGTTTCAGCCCTTGGAACAATCACTCCAGAAGGGGCAGCACATGATGATGCAGGTGCTCGAGATATTGCAGATAAATTAATCGCTTCTCTTTCATCGATGTTGTTGTATTGGTATCACTTTGCCAACAGCGGCAAACGAATCACTGTCGAAACTGATGATGATTCAATCGGCGGGCATTTCTTGCACTTGTTACACGGTTCACCACAAAGTGAGCTTTGGGTTAAGTCAATGCATGCCTCTCTAATTTTGTATGCAGAGCATGAATTTAATGCATCCACTTTTACTGCGCGCGTTATTGCCGGTACCGGCTCTGATCTCTACTCAGCAATCACTGGAGCAATTGGCGCACTGCGCGGACCAAAACATGGCGGTGCAAACGAAGTAGCGCTAGAAATTCAAGAGCGCTATTTAAACCCTGATCAAGCCGAAGCTGATATTCGTGCACGCGTTGGAAACAAGGAAGTTGTCATTGGTTTCGGTCACCCTGTTTATACAGTCTCAGATCCGCGAAATGAAATCATTAAGAAGATTTCACTCGAACTCTCCAACGATCGGGCAAGTACAGATTTATATGACATTGCCGCGCGTATCGAATCTGTTATGTGGGATGCCAAAAATATGTTTCCTAACCTGGATTGGTTTTCAGCCGTTGCATACAAGCAGATGGGAATCCCAACTGCGTTTTTCACTCCAATTTTTGTAATTGCACGCACAACTGGATGGTCGGCCCACGTAATAGAGCAACGTAATGACAACAAGATTATTCGCCCAAGTGCTAACTACGCCGGACCCGAAGATTTACTGTTCCTACCAATAGAAAAGCGATAAATAAATGTCGAGCGATGTAGCAAAATCCAGCCAGCCTTACGATCAAGAGATCATCGACATCGTTGATTATGTAAGCGAATTTCAAATTTCTTCTCCGGTTGCTTATGAAACTGCATGGAACTGCTTTTTAGATACATTGGGTTGTGGCCTTGAGGCTTTGGAATACCAAGCGTGCACCAAGCTGCTTGGCCCAGTTGTTGAAGGATTGACTGTGCCCAACGGCGTGAAAGTGCCGGGAACCAAGTACGTTTTAGATCCTGTGCAAGGCGCATTCAATATTGGCGCAATGATTCGTTGGTTAGATTTTAATGACACATGGTTAGCAGCTGAATGGGGACATCCATCAGATAACTTAGGTGCAATCCTGGCAACTGCTGATTGGTTAACGCGAACAACTGATAAAAAGTTCACGGTTAAGGATGTTTTAACGGCCATGATTAAAGCCCATGAAATTCAGGGCTGCATTGCGCTAGAAAACTCTTTCAACAAAGTAGGCCTTGACCACGTTGTATTAGTAAAAGTTGCATCAACGGCAGTAGTTGCACAGATGATGGGTCTCACGCGGGACCAAATCTTGGCTGCGGTTTCACTTGCCTGGGTAGATGGACAGTCGCTTCGCACGTATCGCCATTTTCCAAATGCGGGTTCACGTAAATCTTGGGCAGCAGGTGATGCAACATCTCGCGCAGTACGGCTTGCACTTATCGCTAAGACGGGCGAGATGGGATATCCATCAGCGTTAACCGCAAAAACTTGGGGCTTTTACGATGTTTCATTTAAGGGCAACGCCTTTAAATTCCAACGTCCTTATGGCTCATATGTAATGGAAAATGTTTTGTTTAAGATCTCATTTCCTGCCGAGTTCCATTCACAAACTGCCGTTGAAGCTGCGATGACGCTCTACCACCAGATGGTTGCTGCTGGAAAGACTGCTGCAGATATTGCGAAGGTAACAATCAGAACGCATGAAGCATGCATCAGAATCATTGATAAAAAAGGTCCGCTTAATAACCCGGCCGATCGTGATCACTGTATTCAGTACATGGTCGCTGTTCCACTTATCTTTGGTCGCCTAACTGCACGTGATTACGAAGAAGATATCGCCGCAGATTCACGTATCGATTCACTTCGCGAAAAGATTATCTGTGTAGAGGATGCCGTATTTACCGCTGACTATCACGACCCAAATAAGCGTTCTATTGCTAATGCTTTAACTATTGAATGTCAGGACGGGACGGTATTTGGCGAAGAAGTTGTTGAGTATCCAATTGGCCATGCGCGTCGTCGCACTGATGGAATCCCATTACTTATCGAAAAATTCAAGATTAACTTGGCCCGTATTTATGACAAACCGACGCAGGAAAAAATTCTTGCCCTTTCGTTAGATTACGAAAAGCTCGCAGACACCCCAGTGAATGTATTTACAGATATGCTGGCACTTTCTTGAGCGATATGTCGGCCAAAGTGCGTGAAGCTCTTGATGTTGCAGTAGAGGCTATAGGCGGGGCAGCACGAGAAGGCCAGATTGAAATGGCCGAAGCTGTTGCAAATGCTCTGACTGATCGTCATCACTTAATGGTTCAAGCAGGTACAGGTACAGGAAAATCACTTGCCTATCTCATTCCCGGAATTGTGCATGGACGAAAAGTGCTAGTTGCAACAGCCACCATTGCGTTACAGCGGCAGTTGGTTGATCGAGATCTACCTGCCGTAGTTCCGGCTCTTGAAAAATTGCTGGGACGCGAAGTCACTTATGCAATTTATAAAGGAGTAGGTAACTACGTATGCCTACAAAAGATGAATAGCGAAGAAACTGACCCTGATGGTGAATTAGTAATGGAAGTTTCCTCCCTTGAAAAAGATGCCAAGCGTTTAATTGCATGGGCAAAAACGCCTGGAGTTTCAGGTGATCGTGACGATGCACCCGAAGTAGATCGTCGAGTGTGGGCGGCTAATAGTGTTTCGGGTCGTGAATGTGTTGGCGCCGATGTATGTGCCTTTGGTTCTCAATGTTTTGCAGCTAAGGCTAAAGGTCGTGCACAAACTGCCGATGTAGTTGTCACAAACCACACGCTATTGGCAATTGAAATAGTGGATTCACATCCGATTTTGCCAGAACGCGACTGCATCATTTTGGATGAAGCGCATGAGTTTATGGACCGTGCAACTCAGGCTGTAACCGATGAACTCACGTCGGGCCGTGTTTTACGGGCAGCTGCAATGGCTCGCAAATATATGCCAGGCAAGTTAGCCGATACTTTCCATAAAGCAGCCAACGATTTTCACGAATCAATGGTTGATTACGGCGAATCAGTACGCAGTGAATTTGGTTCGCAAGGCCGCCTAGAAGAAATTCCACAATCTCTTGAATCACCTATTCGAAAAGTGCGTGAAAGCGCCCAAGCAATTGTTCAATCACTTACTGCCGATGATGAAATTATCGATACCGATGCAATGGCCGAACGTGCTCGAGTAAAGGGAGCGGTTACAGAAGTTTCAACGACAGCTGCAACGCTGTTAAAACTGGGCAACGGTTTAGTGCTTTGGTACGAACCAACTTTCTCAACCCTGTATTTGGCGCCGTTATCAGTTTCTGATGTTTTGCGCGAAAACATGCTTAAACAAACCCCGGTTATTGCGACGTCAGCTACGTTAACTGTCGGTAACTCTTTTAATTCTCTGGCAAAGAGCATCGGCTTTTTAGTTGGCGATGATTTAGATGCCGAGCTATCCGAAGGTGAACTTGATCCAGGCAATGTCAAAATGCTCGACGTTGGATCACCCTTTGATTTTGCAAATCAAGGCGTTTTATATATGCCAAAGCATCTGCCAGAACCCGGTCGTGATGGGCCAAGCATGGAAGTGTTGACTGAACTAGGTGAGTTAATCGATGCCGCAGGTGGCCGTACATTGGCGTTGTTTTCTTCATGGCGTGGAGTCGAGGCTGCTGATGCGCATCTGCGAAAAGTTTTAGCTGAACTGCCAATTAAAATCATTACACAAAAACGTGGGGATGCTGTTGGCCCATTGGTTTCTCGTTTTGCTAAAGATGAAACTTCAGTTCTTTTGGGCACGATGTCTTTATGGCAAGGCGTTGATGTGCCTGGTAACAGCTGTATTTTGGTAGCAATCGATCGCATTCCTTTTCCACGTCCAGATGAACCTGTCATGGCGGCTCGTGCTTCACAGGCCGATGCCGCTGGCGGAAGTGGGTTTATGCAGGTTTCTCTGCCTCGTGCTGCATTGTTACTGGCTCAGGGAACAGGTCGATTAATTCGATCAGTTGATGATCGGGGAGTCGTAGCGATTCTGGATTCGCGCATCGTGACTAAGCGCTATGGAAATGTTTTATTGAACTCAATGCCACCTCTCTGGAGAACCTCAGACAAGGAAGTTGTTCGAGATTCTCTAAAGCGCTTAAGTCAATCTGTGGCAGACTAACCCGATGCCTCGCATTGAAACAGAGACTCTCGCGCAACATCGCGATTGGCGGCGCCACCAATTAATTGACGCAGCTGCATCGATTGCCATGGAATCAGGTGGGTCGGCCGTATCTGTTGCTGCCGTTGCCCAACGAGCAGGAATGTCACGAACCTCTGTCTATGAATATTTTGCGAGTAGTGCTGATTTAGTGGCCGATCTAATTATTGAAGAGCTCAATAACTTCGCAACTATTCTTGAAAATGCCGTTGGTCAGTGCGTAAGTCCATGCAACTGCGTTGAGTTGTGGATTGAAAGCGCACTTCGCTATATCGCCGATGGTCGCCATTTACTCGCTAAAGCTCTCAATGCAACGGCTTTGCCTCAAGACCGAGCAGCCCAAATTGGTACTGCCCACCGTGCTTTATTAGCTCCATTAAAAAGCGGCCTAACTGCAATAGGTGTTGAAGATATTGCACAAGCGCTTGCCTATATCCAGGCAACGACCGATGTTGCCACAAAGAGAATTGAAGCCGGCCATGATGCAGATGCAGAGATAAAATCTGCAACCGCATTCTGCATCAATGGCTTAGCAACGCTTTAATTATTTAACTTTTATCACAAATCGCTTATTGAATGGTGAATACAAATCTGTTGCTCCACGAGCCCCAGCAACGATTGTGCATGTTCCCTTTTTAGCGCTAACAATATTTTTAGTAGTAGTGCAGCTTCCTGTGCCCAAGTAAGTAACTGTTTCGCCAAAGTTTGTTGTTGCGGGAAGTTTTACTTTCTTAGTTGAGGATGCCGAAACTGTGCCGATTGTCTGTGTTCCAAGGGTTAGTTCAAGTGGGAAATGAGCAGTAATACCTGCTGCAGTAGCCGTACCTGCAGAAGTTACTGCGATGTCACAAAATCCTGAACCTTTGAGTGCAGTAATTTTTAAATCGCTTAATGCACATGCAGGGGCAAGGGATGCATATGTAAGTGCGGCCCCAGCCTTTGAGGTTGCAGCTAGTACGGCAGGTGCACGGTATGCCAATTTCAATGGAACTTTATTGCTCAACACGGCGCCATTTAATGTTGCGGTAATTTCATCGGAGGCAAGAGTAGGCACGGCAGATGTACCCGCTTTAAATGTAAGTGCAATAAATTGATCTTCGGTTAAGTCATTGGGAACCGTGTGGTCATAGCGCAGAAAGATTCCACACTTTACAACGGTGCAATCTGCGCCAGTAAAGGTTGCAGTTGGTTTAAAAACAATATCTGCCGTTGGTTTAAATGTTGCAGTGGCATCGTTTGATACCCACAGTTGCACAGCAGCATTACAGATAGTTGGACGAACACCAGCGGCGCCTTCTGCACATTCCATCACGTACAAACCACCCTTAGTTGGAAAGTTTGAGAGCGCAATATGAATTGATGCTGGTGAATCAAGATTTATTAATGGGCCACCAATAAATCCGGTTTGAGCAGCTTGGGCTTGCGTCGGCACCAAAATTGATGCAAAGAGAGCGAAAACAACTGCGATTTTCTTCATGGATAGCTCCTTATTTCTTGATTGTTATAGGGATAAAAAGATCGTAACTTCGGTCATCACTTCGTAGATGATCTGCGCGCACCGTAATTGCACATTTCACCTTCGTGCAGTCAAATTTTCCAATCATGCGTGAAATCTTTATTGATTCTTTGAAACGGCCACCCGGCAAAAACTCTTTCGCTAACCCAACGCCATATGGTGGTGGGTTAGATGAAATCCAAAATGATGCATCGCCGATTCCAGCCTTATTAATTCCACCGCCGCAAGGTGTTGGGGCTGCACCTTTTTTAGGTACTACGCAATAACCAAGATAAATTCCAACGGTTTCGTCAAAATGAGAACCCGAAACAATTACGATGCCGCCGGATTTTACGGAAGTAGCAGAACTGGCTAATACCTGTCCTGTTGAGCCTTTCACCAAAGCGGCCTGAGCTACTGGAGCAGCAGCCATTAGCGCAATCACTGCGATAACAAGAAAGGCGGCTTTTCTCATGCCCAAAACCCTATGGCGCATCGGTAATTTCTATATCCGACAAGGCACGGGCATATGTAAGGCAAAGTTTTGACAGACTGCCCCAATGCGCAGATGGTGGGTTTTTGGGGTAGTCACTGCATGCGTCTTAACTGCCTGCACTCCAGCGAGCAAGGCACAGTCAATCACCATTTCCGAGAGCGATGTTTCAGCAATTTCAGTTTCAAATACTGATGCCTTCTCTGTTTCTCGGGTTGTTGTTTTAGCTAACGGAGTTGCAGAAATTGTTGATGCACTGGGCGGCCACAAACTCTTAGTTGGTCGCGATATTTCTAGTACCGAAAAATCTATGGCCGATGTACCGATCGTTACTTCGGGACACCAGATCATTTCAGAAAAGGTTGTTGCACTAAAACCCGATGTAGTAATTATTGATGCTTCATCTGGGCCAAAGGCTGCGATTGATCAGATTAAAGCGGCAGGAATCCAAGTGGTTCAAACTCCTGAAAGTTGGACTCTTGGCGATATCGCGCCAAAAGTTTCTGCTGTTGCAAATCTTATAGGTGCTCAAAATACTGGCGCCCAATTAATCTCTGCGATGCAGGCCGCCTTCCATAAATCAAAGATTTCGACGAAGGTGCGCATTGCTTTTCTTTACCTTCGGGGCACAAGTTCAATCTATTTAATCGGTGGGCCAGGTTCTGGTGCGGACTCATTAATTGCAGCAATTGGTGCAACTGATGTAGGTGCTGCAACCCTGCCGCATCCATTTAATACTTTAACTGCAGAAGCTCTAGTAGCGGCAAAACCTGATGTAATTCTAGTTATGAGCAAAGGGTTGGAATCGGTTGGGGGAGTAAGTGGATTAACAAAACTTCCTGGGATCGCGCAGACTTCGGCTGGTAAGAATTCACGAATAATCGATGTTGATGATTCACTGCTTTTATCCTTTGGCCCACGAACCCCTTCCCTTGTTGCGCAGCTCAGCAAGGCGTTAGTGGAGGTGATGAAAAAGTGAAACGTTTCTTACCCGCATTGACTGGACTCTTATTAGTGGCAGCAGCAGTTGGGTCACTTTCAGTTGGTGTCACACACATTGATGGTTTTTGGCGCGAACTATTTCATCCTGGCCATAATGAGATCCTCTGGCAGATTAGATTCCCGCGCGTAGTAGCCGCGCTATTAGTTGGCGGGGCGCTAGCTGTTGCCGGGCTTATGGCACAAGGAGCTTGCAATAACGCTCTGGCCGAACCCAGCATCGTCGGAACTTCGGCGGGTGCATCACTTGCAACGGTTATTGCAATTTTATTTGGTGTTGTTCAAGTTGGTTCACTGGGTGCAATTGCATTTGGCGTACTTGGTGCTTTGCTGGCTACCGCGCTAACTTTTAGGTTGGCATCACTGCGCAGTGGGCTTTCATCGTTTGCCTTAATCATTGTTGGTATTGCAGTAACCGCGATTTTAAGCGCCGTTGTCGGCATATCTACATCAATGGTTACTCGCGCAGATGCCCGTTCAATATCTTTTTGGAACTTCGGTTCACTCTCATTGATTACCAATAGCAACTTACTTGGAATCTTGGCAACCACTGCCATTGGCATAGCGATAGCTTTCAGGATTGCACCATCGCTAGATCGTTTATCTTTGGGTGATGCCACGGCATTTAACTTAGGAATCAATGTATCTCGCGTACGCATAGGCGCACTTATTGCACTTTCCATCGCTGCCGGTGGCGCTGTCAGCACCGTTGGAACAATTGCATTTTTGGGTCTTGCTGCACCGCATATCGCCCGCTTTATTTACGGCCCCGCCCACCGTTTTCTAGTTATTCAAAGTGCCATCATCGGAGCCCTCGTTTTAGTATTGGCAGATACTGCCGCCCGAACAATCGCGCAACCCAATGAACTTCCTATCGGTCTTGTTACATCATTAATAGGTGCGCCGATTCTGATTGCATTAGTTGCTATGCGAAACACGACTTGGAAAACACAATGATTACGATAAATGAAATCACTATCGAAATCGCTGGTCGCGAAATCATTTACAACTATTCCGAACAGATTCCTGCTGGTTCAATCACAGCAATTGTCGGTCCCAATGGTTGCGGAAAATCAACTTTGCTTGCAGCCATTGCCGGTTCGATAGTGCCAACTAAAGGAACAATCACTATCGATGAGGTGCACCCAGCTCTTAGTACGCCGGCGCAGCTTGCAAAAATCCGCGCCATGGCAGTGCAAAATCAGTTCTATAGCCTTGGCTTTACGGTTCGGCAGATTATTGAAATGGCTGGGCCAGCGACAAAGATTATGCAAGCACTTGAACTTTCTAACATCGCCGATCGGCATGTAACAACTTTGTCAGGGGGAGAATCCCAACGCGTTGCAATAGCACAAGCTGTTGCCCAAGATACTCCGGTGTTGCTTTTGGATGAGCCATTGGCTGCCCAAGATATTGCCAGTCGTAAAAGAATTATTGAGTTTCTTCAAAATCTAGCCGAAAATGGTGTAACCGTTGTAGTTGTGGTGCACCAAGCAGAAAAAGATTTAACGTGGGCCGATAAGGTTATTAAGGATTTCCTTTAAAGATGGCCACGATTTTTCAAAACTAGGGTGAAGCGTTAGTCCATCGACATCTTCAATATCTACCCAGCGAACTTCATGTGATTCATCGTTGAGTTCGTGGGCGACTAATAAATCCGCAGCATGTGCAATGACCGTGTCGTAGCGCCAGTTTCCATGATCATCAGAAAATACTTGCACCGGAGTTACATGCACTGGATCGATACCGGTTTCTTCTTTTGCTTCGCGAATTGCCGCTTCTAATACGCTTTCATGGCTGTCACGAGCTCCACCTGGAATTCCCCAAGTATCGCCGTTGTGCACCCACGGTGCACGATGCTGCAACAAGATTTCACCGCCGCGTATTAAGAGAATTCCAGCAGCGCCATTGAGTCCCCAATGCTTATTGCCACAGTCGCATTGGATCCAACCATCTCCGTCGCGCGCGCTCATGAACTAAGAGTGGCACATCTATCCACAGTTAGCCCATCGGTATAGGACATTAGTCGCAACACACATTTATCGTCCCCGCACATGAAGCGCTTACTTATTCTCATACTTTTAATTGGGTTTTCAATACCAACTAACGCTGTAGCCGACTGTTCTACAAAGGCCTGTGTTGATGTTTTTACAGAAAACAACCAGATCATTATTACTGCCCGCAAGGGAAGTGGCGGGGCAGCGACTAAAAAGCCCGTGGTAGCTACCCCAAAACCCAAACCAACGTTGTGGTTTCCACCCAAACCAAAGCCAGTACCAACGGTCAAGCGCACATATAAGCCTCGCACGAAAGTGAAAAAGGTTGCAGCGCAGAGCATTAATTTGAGCGATCGCATAATCAAAATGGTCCCTACCTCAACTATTGCTTATCAACCCGAGTTCGAACCATTAGTGCATGTGCCGGTTATTTTCTGGTGCGATGTTCCAACTTTCTTCCAATCACAAGTGACATTAATCGGTGAAGTGATTGATTTTGCTTTACGCCCCGGATTTGTTTGGGAGTTTGGTGATGGAACTTCACTGCAAACTACAAATCCTGGAGCACCGTACCCCAATCAAAAAATCACTCATACCTATAAACAACCTGGCACATACATTGTTGGGTTAGTTGCAACATGGAATGGAGATTTTTCGCATCAAGGTGTTACTCGCGCAATATCCGGCACCATCAAAATCCCTTCTTTTGCAGTTATCACCGTGGTATCTGCCAGTTCACGGTTTACGAAATGAGATATTAATGACCACAGATTATGAAGAACTTTCCATTGCATCTTTGCCCCTAGCAAGTGATGCCAGATTTATAGAGTTAGTAAAAAGCTTTGCAGTAGATCCGAATGCCTCAGAGCTCTCCGATAAACAACGCGATGGCGCTACTGCCGTTATTGATCTTGCTGTTGAGTTTGAAAAATTCGGTGTAGCCAGTAATCCCGATTTAGTCGCACGGGTGCTTGGCCGATTAAGTGATATCCAAGTTCGAGATTTTGCCTTAGGAACTCACACCACCGAAACCTTTGAAACTTATTGGCGCATGTGGCACTACTTACTCCAGATTGCCCCGATTGGATATGTAGCTCCCGTTGCAACACTTTTTGCTACTTTGGCATACGAGCGCGGGGACACTCCACTTGCATATCGTTCGCTAGAACGGGCCACCGTTGATGCGCCCATATATTCACTGACGGTTTTATTGCGTCGGGTCTTTGGCTCCGGCTGGCCGGCTGCAGCCTTTGCCGCAATGCGAATAGAACTTCACCCAAAAGTTACCGCTGGGATTTTCGACTAGCTCGTTTGCTCTGTTAGAGTCTGCCCAGGTCACGAGTTCTAGTGTTTAGCCCCGGCTTACTAGACGGCAACCCTCCACCACGGTGGGGTGCTCCGGGTGAAGACCAGATCGGTACGCACAACGCAGCCGATAAGCGTGGAACACCAATTCCACTTGTTATGCCTTTCGTTGGCATAGCCTGGATTGTTGTTCCCATAACTGGGAGGAATTACTTACATGTCTACCTTTTCACTTGAAGAAGCAGCGTTCGAGACGCGTCAAATACACGCCGGACAAGTTGCTGATCCAACAACTGGAGCACGTGCACTTCCTCTGTATCAAACCACTGCATATCAATTCCGCGATACAAAACATGCAGCAGATCTTTTTGGTTTGGCAGAGCTCGGCAATATCTACACCCGCATCATGAATCCAACCCAGGATGTCGTTGAAAAAAGAATTGCTTCCCTTGAAGGTGGCGTTGCCGCACTTCTCGTTGCATCAGGTTCTGCGGCAACAACTTTTGCAATTTTAAACGTTGCTACGGCTGGAGATCACATTGTTTCTTCACCATCACTTTATGGCGGAACTTATAACTTGTTCCACTACACCTTGCCATCATTTGGCGTTGAAGTTACTTTCGTAGAAAATCCAGATGATCCTGAGTCTTGGCGTAAAGCGGTTCGCCCTAATACAAAAGCCTTTTTTGGCGAGACTATTTCAAATCCAAAAAATGATATTTTGGATATAGAAACAATTGCAAAGATTGCACATGAGAATCATGTACCTCTAATTGTTGATAACACTGTTGCAACTCCATACGTACTTCGCCCGATTGAATTTGGTGCAGATGTTGTTATCCACTCTGCCACTAAGTTTCTATCAGGTCATGGAAATGCAGTTGTTGGAGCAATCGTTGATTCAGGTAACTTTGATTACGCCCGCTATCCCGAAAAGTTTAAGAGTTTTAACAATCCCGATCCTTCATATCATGGCCTTGTTTATGCCCAGGCTTTGGGAGTTGGTTCAGCATTTGGCGCCAACCTTTCCTACATCTTCAAAATTCGCCTGACTTTGCTCCGTGATATTGGAGCGGCAGTTAGCCCATTTAACGCATGGCTATTGGCACAAGGCCTTGAGACATTGTCACTTCGTTTAAAGCAGCATCTATCCAATGCTTCAGAAGTTGCTACATGGCTTGATCAGCACCCACAGGTCGAATCGGTCAATTACGCATCTCTGCCAGGCAATAAGTACAACGCCCTTGCCACAAAGTATGCACCTAAGGGTTCTGGCGCCGTTCTTTCCTTTGAAATCAAGGGTGGAATCGAAGCTGGAAAGAAGTTTGTGGAGGCATTGACCTTGCACTCACATGTTGCCAACATTGGTGATGTGCGTTCATTGGTTATTCATCCAGCTTCAACTACACACTCACAGTTATCGCCAGAAGAGCAGTTATCTGCAGGCGTAACACCAGGGTTGATTCGCCTATCAGTAGGCCTTGAAGATATCGATGACATCAAGGCAGATCTAGCTACCGGATTTGCTGCCGCTAAATAAATGACACATGGAATCGCGCTGGTTACCGGGGCATGGCTTGAAGACCATGACCCCGGTGACCGCGCTTTTCTAAAAATTGGTGATGTCCCACTTGAAAGCGGTGAAGTTCTAAAAGATGTAACTATCGCTTATCAAAGTTGGGGTGTACTAAATGAAAATAAAGATAATGCGATTTTAGTTAACCACGCAATGACAGGTTGGTCAGATGTTCCTGGTTGGTGGCCATCGATGGTTGGCCCGGGTTTGCCATTTGATACTGATAAATACTTTGTTATCTGCCCCAATGTGATTGGTGGTTGCCAAGGTTCAACGGGGCCATCTTCCCTTGCACCTGATGGCAAACGTTATGGCTCGAGATTTCCATCATTAACTATTCGCGACATGGTCCATGCCGAGATTAAATTCAGCGATGTGATTGGAATTGATAAGTACTTGCTAGCCGTTGGCCCCTCCCTTGGTGGAATGCGCGCACTTGAATGGGCGGTTCAACATCCAGATCGAGTCGGTGCAATCTGCACAATAGGTTCATCAGCTGTTGCCACAGGAGATCAAATCGGTACCGCATCGATTCAGATTCGAGCCATTAAATCTGATCCCGATTTCAACAATGGGGATTACTACGAGCAAGAGCAGGGCCCGATTGAAGGCATGGGCATCGCCCGCCGAATCGCGCACCTGACATATCGAACCGAGGCCGAGATGGATGTGCGTTTTGGCCGCGAACTTCAGGGAGATGACACCGGGCGCTACGCCGTTGAGTCATACCTAGATCACCAGGCCGATAAGTTGGCACATCGCTTTGATGCCAATACCTATATCTGCCTGACCGAAGCGATGAATAGCCATGACATTGGCCGAGATCGAGGGGGAGTAGTTGCAGCCCTTGAAACGATCACCATT
This sequence comes from uncultured Actinomycetes bacterium, assembly GCA_903825015.1. Lineage (GTDB taxonomy): Bacteria > Actinomycetota > Actinomycetes > Nanopelagicales > Nanopelagicaceae > Planktophila. The sequence goes on along the minus strand of CAIJYZ010000069.1, from coordinate 1,565 downwards.
CCAGTAGTTGCCGTATCAATCGATACTGATCGCCTATTTCCCGTGCGCCTTCAAGCTGAGATAGCTGACTTTGCACCACTTGCAGCGCCACTGGTGACGATTTCTTCACCTTTTGGTCATGACGGATTCCTTGTTGAGGTTGAATCAGTGGGAAATGTGATTAGACAGGCTTTGAAACTGGCCGAATAATCGGCGAAATATCGCTTTTGGATGTGCATTTACCCCTGTGGATAACTTATAATATAGCCATCGCATCAGCGCGCTCGCTGAAAAAAACCAAAGGACAATTGTGGCTGTATTTAGTGCGCTCAAAAACAAGGTGACAAAGAAGGCCGTTGTAAAAAAGGCCGCACCTGCGAAAAAAACTGCCGCAAAAAAGGCAGCACCTGCAAAAAAAACTGCGACAGTTACTAAGGCTGTTGCAAAAAAGGCTGCAGTGAAAAAGAGCGCGCCAGCAACAAAGCCGGTTGCAAAAAAGGCCGTAGCAAAGAAAGCTGCGCCAGTTAAGAAAGTTGCGCCAGTAAAAATTGCTTTGAAAAAAGATTTAACCGTTAAAGACGTACAGGCAATTGTTGATGCAAAGAATGCTGTTCTTCGACAACATGAAGTCTTAGCTGAACTTGAAAAGCGCGGTGTTACATCAATCAATCGAATTCCTAAAAAGGTTGATAAAGATTTAGTTGATGAAGCCCGTGTATTGGCACATGAAGTTCCAGTCATCATTGAAAAATTACGCAAGGCAGGCCTTGGCACACCGGCACGTATTTTGAAGAAGAGCGAATACGCATTAATCGAACCAAAGCCAGAGCCAGTTAAAGTCGAACCAGTAGCAGTTGTTGATTCAAAGAGTGCAAAGACTGCCGTTGTAAAAATCGATGGCGAAGAAGTAGAACTTGAAGAAGTAGATCTAGAAGATGTTGAGACTTTGATTAAGGAAGTTGTCGAAATCATCGATGGCGAAGAAGAAGATAAAGGTAATCAACCACGCGTTGTTAACTTAGCTGAAGAAGCATCTGGAAATGAAGAAAATGCCTTTACATTAAAGGCATCTGAAGAAGATGATGCTCCTGCGCAAACGGTTATGACCGCTGGCGCAACTGCTGACCCTGTTAAGGATTATTTGAAGCAGATTGGTCGAGTTGCACTTCTTAACGCCGAGCTTGAAGTAGAGCTTGCTACACGCGTAGAAGCTGGTCTTTTTGCTGAAGCAAAGCTTAAAGATGAAAAGAAGATTGAAAAGAAATTAAAGCGCGAACTTGAGTGGCTTGTTGAAGATGGCAAGCGCGCAAAAAACCATTTGCTCGAAGCCAACCTTCGTCTTGTTGTTTCTTTGGCCAAGCGTTACACCGGTCGTGGAATGCTTTTCCTAGACTTAATTCAAGAAGGTAACTTAGGTTTGATCCGTGCAGTTGAAAAGTTTGACTACACAAAGGGTTACAAGTTCTCAACGTATGCAACATGGTGGATTCGCCAGGCAATCACACGTGCGATGGCAGACCAGGCCCGCACAATCCGTATTCCAGTACACATGGTTGAAGTTATTAATAAGTTGGCCCGCGTACAGC
>CAIJYZ010000068.1 GCA_903825015.1 uncultured Actinomycetes bacterium | reverse complement strand
CAGCAATGGCTAGCAGTTGTGCCTGCAGTGAACCGTGAATGTACTGTGCCCATTGGCGTGAAATCAGAGCAATTTCAACTTCTGCAAGGCCAATCTCCAGTTTTTCGCGTGCTGCACTAGCAACTAATGCATCTACAACCGCTGATTGATCAACAATGCCAGACTTTGCAAGCGAAATGAGAAGCCCTATCCCAGACATAATGAAAAAGGCCGATATACCTAGAAGAATATTATGGGGTTCAATGCTGGGGATAAAGTGATGTCGAGTTGCCCCAAATACAGCTAGTGAAATAATTGAAGCAAGAACTACTCGTGCAGGATAGACATATTCTGATTTTGAAGAAAATCTTTTGGCGATTGGACTCAACACTGCCATGCTAAGAAAAGACACAAAGAAGAATAATGTCCCCAAAGTAATTGCGTATCTCGCTGGGGCATTGCGAAGAGCAATAGGCATTAGCAAAGTGGCTGAAGTTACACTGTAAAAGAAACTATCAATTGGCGGCAGGTAGAGACCTAAGCGGTAAACCTCAAGTAAATTATTTGATCGGTTAACTTCATGTTTAACTTGTGGTTCAGACTTTTGCCATAACTGATGTGAAAGCATTCTCAGATTGGTAGATGCAAAATCCCTTAACAAAGAACTATAGATATTACTGCCGAGCTCTGTTTTAAGAGATTTATCAAACTCCTCTTTAGCGGCATTTCTGCTTAAGTTAAGTTGTTTCGAAATACCTTCGACGATATTGTTGCGAATCTCATTTGCTAATCCGCTCTGGCTAAATTTAATTTGTTGAAGTCGATCTACTTTCAATTGCAATTCATTTCGCTGATTTGAATAAGAATAGAAGGCATTCATAAACACCGCGTTGATCGGCAACCATGACATTCCTAAGAAAAATCCCGCCGCAGGCCTGAACCAAAAGGCAGAAACATCACCCAGCCCAATCCTTCTTATCACAACAGCTGTAATTGCCCCTTGAATCACGCCACCTAGCCCACTGAGCAGAATGAGAGAAGGCAAGCGAATCGTTTTATCAAGGCGCAGCTCAAATCTTGCGCGTATGAAGTAGTAAAAGAAAGCTAATCCAAAATAGCCTGCACCTTTTGCCAACATCCAGTCTAAAAGTTGGCCTGAATTCTTGATTGTGCTGGATTCAACAATGATTGAAAACGGAAACGAGATCACGATAAAAAGTGGTAAAAAATGTAACTGAAGTGCATCGGGGCCTTGCACGGCACGACGTAGATCAGTTACATAATCACTAATCATTAATGTGCTGAACCTTGCTTAATTTGTAGAAATACTTGGCTATCAATACCCGCTGATTACTTTTGTCATCAGTAGGTATTCCTAACTTCTTGGCTAATCGTGAAATCGCATTTTCAGTTGATTTCACCGTAGTGAATCTTGCAGCCGCGATAGCCGTATTAGACATTCCTGCGGAAATCAATCGCATGAGTTCTATTTGTAAATCTGTAAATGGTTCCTTGTCGATCTCCCAACCATCATCGGATGATTTGGATATCGGACCAGTTTGGGCCGCCTCAAATGCATTGCGTATTACTTCAATCAAAATCTGTACATTGTTTACATCGGCCTTATTGATATATTTCGAAGTTGCAGGTGCCGTTGGCAAATTGGGGCGAATTGTGCGCACATCTTCGATCGATGAAATAAAGACGATTCCCGTACTAGGACTGAGTTTGGAAATAGCCTGGGCGATATCTAAACCAGTTGGACCACCACCAAGATCAATATCAGTAACAACTACTTGAGGCCGAAAGGTTTTAAATAAGCGCATCGCTTCAGCGGCATTTTGTGCCGATCCAACTACTTTGAAATCAGCAGTGGCAATCACTCTCGAGACAAGTGTTCTTGTTAAAGCTTCATCTTCTATAACTAATACGGAGAGTTGTAGTTGGCTATGCAATGCTGGTGTCATTCCATGCTCCACGTTCGGTTGGTGAGATTCTCTTGACTTAGGATTGCATGCAGCCCCCCTAAATGTTAGAGAGAATTCGGCGTGCTAACCCCTCATTTTGCCGCTTTTGAGCCTACAAATCACCCTAATTCTCACCTTATATCTGCAGTTGAGGGCTCCCCCCTGGGTGAACCAATGCATGTTTGATTGGTCACCCCCTCAATTCACCCCAAAACCTCTTAATAAATTGAAGGTTGCCTCTCACTCATCTAACTTTTGGCTCACGAAGTTACCGACGAGTTTATAAATGTTTTAACGAGTGAAAGGAATTTAGAAATGGCACGTAGAAGCGTTAACAAGAAAACAGTACGCGTAACAATTGCATTTACGACGCTAACTATTTTCCTAATGGTTGCACCAGCCCTGGCATCTGCATATTTTGGTTTCAATATCTACACAGTGATGTCAGGGAGTATGCGCCCTTACATGCATCCTGGAGATGAAATTCTTACCGACGTTGTTTCAGCTCATGATGTTCACGTTGGTGAAGTGATCCTTGCTGTCAACCCTGACAACTTTGAACAAGTAGCT
>CAIJYZ010000067.1 GCA_903825015.1 uncultured Actinomycetes bacterium | reverse complement strand
AGCCGCACTTTTTGAAAAATCTGGTCACCTAGATTGGTACTCAGAGGGAATGTATCCGCCAATGATCATGGATGAAGAGCTCCATGCCGATGGAACAATTAAAAAGCCTGGACAGCAGTACTACATGAAGCCAATGAACTGCCCTTTCCATAATTTGATTTTTCAGGCGCGTCAGCGCTCATACCGCGAACTTCCATTGCGTCTTTTCGAATTTGGAACTGTTTATCGATACGAAAAATCTGGAGTTCTCCATGGCATTACTCGTGCCCGTGGATTTACCCAAGACGATGCACATATTTACTGCACAAAAGAGCAGATGGCTGATGAACTTGATTCCTTATTAACTTTCGTTCTTAATTTGCTGCGTGACTATGGCCTTAATGATTTTTACCTTGAACTATCGACCAAGAATCCTGAAAAGTTTGTTGGAGAAGATGCAGATTGGGAAGAAGCTACTGAAACTCTTCGCAAGGCTGCAGTTGCTCAAAATCTTGAACTCGTTCTCGATGAAGGTGGAGCTGCTTTTTACGGTCCAAAGATTTCTGTGCAAGCAAAAGATGCAATCGGTAGAACATGGCAGATGTCTACGATTCAAGTTGATTTCCAACTTCCACAGCGTTTTGAACTTGAATACTCAGCAGCCGATGGAACTCGTCAACGCCCAGTAATGATTCACCGTGCGCTATTTGGTTCCATCGAGCGATTCTTTGGAGTTCTCACTGAACACTATTCAGGTGCATTTCCACCATGGCTTGCACCAGTGCAAGCAGTTGGAATTCCGGTAGCAGAAGCATTTGCAGATTATTTGGCTGATGTCATTAAGGCGATGCGCAGCGCTGGCATCCGTGCCGAACTTGATTCATCGGATGACCGCATGCAAAAGAAGGTGCGCAACGCACAGATGCAGAAGATTCCGTTTATGGTTATTGCGGGCGAAGAAGATATGGCCGCAGGTGCGGTTTCGTTCCGTTACCGTAATGGTGAACAAAAAAATGGGATTCCTATTGCTCAAGCAATTTCAGAGATTCAAAAAGTAGTTGCAGAACGCACTCAGGTTTAATCAATGACAATCGATGGTGCAGGTATGCCAGATGGTTGGCAGCGTTTATGGACGCCCCATCGCCTTGAATATTTACGCGGTGAAAATCGGCCGCTGGCTGACAATGAAGTTGCATGTCCTTTTTGCCGAATCCCCACATTAAGTGATGAGGAAGGCCTGATTGTTCACCGTGGCACAACAGCTTTTGTGGTTATGAATCTTTATCCATACAACCCAAGTCATCTTTTGGTGTGTGCCTATCGACATGTTCCTGACTTGACCGATTTATCTCCAACCGAACGTAGTGAGATCACTGAGCTCACTGCACACGCAATGACTACCGTGCGAAAAGTTTCATCCCCAGAGGGTTTCAATTTGGGCATGAACCAAGGCGCAATTTCTGGCGCGGGAGTTGCTGAACACATCCACCAACATATTGTGCCGCGTTGGAGTGGTGATGCTAATTTCATGCCAATCATTGGCAAGACCAAAGTGTTGCCACAACTTCTGACTGTAACTAGAGATGAAATTAGCGCTGCTTGGTAATTATTTTTGTAGCTGATTCAAATATGTAATTACGATATCAACACCCAAACCTTTTTCGATCCACAACGGAATCGCCGGAAACAACACGCCTGCCGAAAATGCATCTTGGCCCATTGAAGTAACAAGTTCTAAATATTCATCACGAAACTCTTGCACCAAAGTTTCATGCTCGGGTTCACTAGTGGCCTGCGTCGGCGGAGTAGTTGAATAATCGATTACCGTCATATCTGAAAGGCAAATTAAAGCGCGGGGGAGTCCGTCATCATCGTGGAGAACTAAGTATGGAGTTGCTATCTGATCAAATACTCGATTGGCGAGCATAACTGCGTCATCAAAATCGCCCGCATCTTTTTCTAGGTCCGTGACAACAACGATTCGTGGCACTAGGTATTCATCAAAACCCTGCCAAAGATCAATAGTATGTTGATCGATTCCAGTATTTGGATTAATCGCAAATATCGCACAGTCAATATCGACTGAAACCTCTTGGGCAATTGCTGCGCCAAAAGCCTGCGCCACCTCTTCAAGGTGTGCGCTTTCGTGACCAAAGACGGCTAGTTTCAGGTCAGATGTGTAATTAGGCACTGGGTCAGCCTACGATGTGCCTTAATGATTAGTCGTTCTTTAAAACCCGCGGTTACGAGATTAATAACACCCGTAGCCTCTGCCGCCCTGCGTATTGGGATTACTCCCAATGGGGTCACCTGGGTAGGTGCCATTGGAGTGATCGCCTCGGCATTGATTTTCTATCCAAGAGGTGACTTCTTTCTAGGAACTGCAGTAATCGCCGTATTTGCATTAAGTGATCTTTTTGATGGCACCATGGCAAGAATTTCAAAAGCCGGGGCTAGTAAATGGGGCAGCTTTCTTGATTCGACAATTGACCGCATAACTGATTCATCGATTCTTTTAGGACTGGCTGTCTACCTTATAAACAAAGATGATCGATTGAGTACGGTCGTGCTAGTAACACTTGTTACAGGTTTACTTGTTCCATATATTCGAGCAAAGGCCGAAAGCTTTGCAATCGAGTGCACCGGTGGAATCGCCGAACGTACTGAAAGATTAATTATTGCGATGTCGGCAATAGCACTAGAGGGTTTACACGTGCCATTTGTTTTGGCTATTGGAATGTGGCTCCTTGCGGTTCTGGGTTCAATCACTGTCGTACAAAGAATGTTGATAGTGCGCAGGGCATTGCACGCATGATTGAAAACATTACTGCCTGGGGATATTTTGCTGCCTGGCGTTTGTTGCGATGGCTTCCTGAAGATTTTGTTTATGGATCTGCAAATAAAGTTGCGGACTATTTGGTCCGCAAAGATGGAAGTAGCGTTAAGCGATTGCGTTCGAATTTAGCTAGAACACAGCCAGGGATTACTTCTCTAGATTTAGATCTTCTGATTTACAGAGCGATGCGTTCTGCACTTCGATATTGGTGTGACACATTCAGGTTGCCCGATTGGTCTCAGGAGAGAATCCTTTCTACCGTAACCTTTAATGATGAATCGCTATTAATTAACGCAATTGCTGCTGGAAATGGTGTGATCGTCACCCTGCCGCACTGCGGCAATTACGATCATGCTGCCGCATATTTTTGTGCCAAAGGGGCAAAGCTTGTAACTGTGGCTGAACACCTAAAGCCTGAGAAACTCTTCAAGAAGTTCATGCAATATCGCGCAGATTTTGGAATGGAAGCGTTACCTCTTGATGGCCGAGTAATTCCAACTCTTATGCAACGAGTGCGCAGTGGATGCGTAATAGCGTTAGCAGCAGACCGTGATTTGTCACGATCGGGCATAGATGTCACATTCTTTGGTGGGCCTGCGCGAATGCCTGCTGGACCAGCTCTACTTGCACTTCGAACTGGCGCACCTTTCTTGAGCGCATATATTTCATACACCGATAGTGGAATTCATATCGACTTAACTCAAATCGAAATTCCTACAACAGGTAGTGAAAGTGAAAAAGTTGAATTACTCGTGCAGCAATCGGCTGATCATTTTGCCAGAGGGATCAGTCAATACCCGGCGGATTGGCACATGATGCAACGCATTTGGATTGATGGCGATTTCAAGGAGCGTGAGTAATGCTCACTAAGAAACTCAAAATCGGAATCGTTTGTCCTTATGGTTGGGATACTCCCGGTGGAGTACAGAATCACATCCGCGATTTAGCCGAATTTCTCATAGCCGCTGGTCATGATGTCTCGGTGCTTGCACCAGCAATCGATGAGGACAAACTGCCAAGTTATGTTGTAAGTGCGGGTAAACCAATATCAATTCCTTATAACGGGGCAGTTGCACGTGTACTTTTTGGTCCAATTGCATATGCACGAGTACGTCAATGGATTAGTAGCGGTAATTTTGATTTGTTGCACTTGCATGAACCTGCGATTCCATCGATTTCATTACTAGCTTGCTGGGCTGCTGAAGGACCGATGGTTGGAACATTTCATGCTGCTGCTAAACGCCAGAAAGTAATCTTTGCAATCGGACCAATTCTCGAGCCGGCTATAGAAAAACTCAATGCTCGGATAGCGGTATCAGAGGCTGCTCGCTTAACGCTCACTGATCATCTGGAAACCGATGCGGTAGTTATTCCAAATGGAATCTACGCAAAAAGATATGCCGAGGGTGTTGCGCAGGAGAAGTGGCAAGGAAACACAATTGGATTTATCGGAAGATTTGAAGAGCCACGCAAGGGTTTGCAAGTTCTAGTTGATGCTCTACCGATAATTTCACGTTTTGCGCCTGACGTAAGAGTTCTGGTTGCAGGACCAGGTGATCCTAAAGACGTTGAAAAACAGATTGATCCACAGCTGCGAAAGCGCTTTGAATTCTTAGGCCGCATCTCTGAAGAAGAGAAGGCAGATTTCATGTCTTCGATCTCGCTCTATGTCGCCCCTAATACTGGCGGGGAATCATTCGGAATAATTTTGGCCGAAGCTTTGGCTGGTGGTGCATGCGTTGTTGCCAGTGACATTCCTGCTTTTGATTCATTACTTGGAGGCGGTGAATTCGGCGCACTATTTGAATCTGAAAACTCAACAGATCTTGCGAAAGTAGTCATAGATTTGCTGCGCGATGATAAAAAACGTAAGGATTTAGCTGCTGCTGGTAAGGCACGCTCTGAACTCTTTGATTGGGATGTGGTTGCAGAGCAGATATTTTCAATCTATGAAATGGCAATCGTTGGTGGTGAAGGCGTAACTTTAGGTTCTGATAATCGTTCCTGGAATCGATTCTTATCACGTGATGAGGAAAAGAAATGAGAACATGGTTAACGGTCGGCTTTTTCTTACTATTAGCGCTGTGGTACCTATCATTTTCGGCAGCTCGTTTGGATCGACTTCATCATAGAGTTGAAACTAGTTGGGCCAATTTAGATGTATTGCTTCAAAAGCGGGCGGCTATTGCCCTAGAAATAGCACATAGCGATTTAGCCGACCCGGCTTCATCGATGCTTCTAACAGGTGCTGCTTATCAAGCACGTGATGCAGAAATCAAAAATCGCTCGATGGCCGAAAGTGGTTTATCAGGAGCCTTGGGTCTCTTGCTCTCAGATGGTTTGGCGCACGCGACTGAATCCGAACAGGCGCTGCTACAAGAGCTTTCAGCTTTGACGGCAAAGATAAGAATTGCTATCTCTATTCATACGGATGCAGTTTCATCTACCGTGATGGTTCGTAAGAAGTTTGTTGTCAGAACTTTTCGCTTGGCCGGTAATGCTCCATTGCCAGTTAAATACGAGTTTGAGTCCGATGTTCTCTAAGCGCTTATTACCGCTTTTAGCTTCAGTCTTACTACTTAGCAGTTGCTCGGCTGTGTCCAATATTGTTTCAACGGTTGCACCAAAGGTAGTTGAACACAATGTACTGAGCGGTCGTGAAGGCTCTAATGGTCCAGTCCTAGTTGTAAAAATTGACGACACCAATTCAGCACGCCCACAAATTGCCTTGGAAGATGCCGATGTTGTTTACATCGAACAAGTCGAAGGTGGTCTGACGCGATTAGCGGCGGTCTATTCATCAACTATTCCAGTAAGAGTTGGTCCGGTTCGAAGCGCTCGGATCTCTGACATCGACATTGTGCGTCAGTATGGACATGTGGCCTTTGCATACAGTGGCGCGCAGAAGAAACTGCTACCTGTTATTGCAAATGCATATCTGCAAAACCTCGGTGCGCAAAATCAGTCCTCGTCAATCTACACAACAGATCCTTTACGCACCCCGCCATATGCAATGGTCTTACGAGCTGATTTATTAATGGCTAAGACAGTTGAAAAAAACTTCCAAATCGACTCGGCGAAATCGGTCGGCTGGAATTTCGGCGATGCACCTGATGGCGGAAAACCAACTGAGTCTGTAATCATGCATTGGCCGGCTGCCCGATATGTAGCAACGTGGTCAGAGAGTCAAGGCTGTTGGTTATTAACTCATAACTCCAATAGTGATCTTGCCGAATCAGGAGTAAATCTTGGTCCAACGACATTAGTGATCCAAATGGTTTCAATTACGCCATCGGAATACCACGATAAATTTGGGGGAGTTACGCCATTTTCGCAAACAGTCGGTACTGGCACAGGATTTATTCTGCGTAATGGCAAAAGCTATGAAGCCCTTTGGTCTCGTCCCTCGGCTGATGTAGGAACTGCTTGGACTCTTGCCGATGGAGGTGAGATTAAATTTGCACCAGGCCAAGTTTGGGTTGCATTGACCGATACCAAGCCTGATTTCACCTTCATAACTGCGAGCGCGAGCCCGTCAAAGACAAAGTAGGATGTACACCTACATCAGCGAAAGCGAGTAATCAGCAATGTCAGAAGCAAAAGGCACGGGCAGAGTAAAGCGCGGCATGGCAGAAATGCTTAAAGGTGGCGTCATCATGGACGTTGTTAATGCCGAGCAAGCAAAAATCGCCGAAGATGCCGGAGCCGTTGCCGTGATGGCACTTGAGCGCGTACCTGCAGATATTCGCGCCCAGGGTGGCGTGGCACGTATGTCTGATCCTGACATGATTGAAAAAATCCAAGCAGCGGTTTCAATCCCAGTAATGGCAAAAGCGCGTATCGGTCACTTTGTAGAAGCAAGAGTTCTTGAGTCCTTAGGTGTCGATTACATCGATGAGTCCGAAGTTTTAACACCTGCAGACTATGAAAACCATATCGATAAGTGGGATTTTACTGTTCCTTTCGTTTGTGGAGCCACAAATCTTGGCGAAGCTCTTCGTCGCATCAATGAAGGCGCAGCAATGATTCGCTCTAAGGGTGAAGCAGGTACTGGCGATGTTTCTAATGCAATGCAGCACATGCGCAAAATCGGTGGAGAGATTCGTCGCTTATCTTCCATGCGCGAAGATGAACTTTATGTTGCAGCTAAAGAGCTTCAAGCCCCATATGAATTAGTAAAAGAAGTTGCGCAATCCGGAAAACTTCCCGTCGTTCTATTTACTGCAGGGGGTATCGCAACTCCAGCCGATGCAGCGCTAATGATGAGCATGGGTGCTGATGGAGTGTTCATTGGCTCAGGTATTTTCAAATCCGGTAATCCAGCACAACGCGCTGCTGCATGTGTTAAGGCCACAACATTTTGGAACGATGCAAAGGTTGTTGCCGATGCTTCTCGTGGTCTTGGCGAAGCAATGGTAGGAATCAACGTTGCCGACTTACCAGCACCGCACCGTTTAGCTGATCGCGGTTGGTAGTTTTTTAACTTCATGAAGGTCGGAGTTCTCTCACTCCAGGGTGATGTTCGCGAGCACGTAAGTGCTTTGATTTCCTGTGGAATTAACCCGGTAGAGGTGCGACGCCCAAGTGAATTGGCGCAAATAGATGCATTAGTTATCCCTGGCGGTGAATCGACCACGATCGCTCAACTCTCTGAAATATTTGGGCTGTATCAACCCATTAGAGAACGCATCGCTGCAGGAATGCCTGTATATGGATCTTGCGCAGGAATGATTTTGCTTGCAAATAATATTCTTGATTCAAAGGCGGGACAAAAGACTTTTGGTGGTTTGGATATTACTGTCCGCCGTAATGCTTTCGGCCGTCAGGTAGATTCTTTTGAGAGCGATATTTCTTTTGCAGATGGTTCATCACATTTGATTCATGCCGTTTTCATACGAGCACCTTGGGTTGAAGAGATCGGGGCAAATATTGAAGTTCTAGCAACAATTGATGAGCATCCCGTTGCAGTCCGTTCAGCTTCAATATTGGCAACCTCTTTTCATCCAGAATTAACGCACGATCATCGAATTCACCGCTACTTTCTTGAAGAAGTAGCAAAGCCGGCGCTGGAGAAGGTAAAGTAAGTTCAATATCGTAAAAAGAGTGAGATTGAAGGTGTAAGCCATGTCTGGCCATTCCAAGTGGGCAACGACCAAGCATAAGAAGGCGATTATCGACAGTCGCCGTGCAAAGGTTTTCGCAAAACAGATTCGTGCAATTGAAGTTGCTGCCCGAAATGGCGGCGCTGATATGGAAGGCAACCCAACTCTTTTTGATGCAGTCACAAAGGCTAAGAAATCTTCAATGCCAGCTGACAATATTGATCGTGCCATTAAACGCGGCGCAGGTCTTGAAGCAGGAGCAAAAGACTGGATCACGATTATGTATGAAGGCTATGGACCAAATGGCGTAGCGATCATGATCGAATGTTTATCAGATAACCGAAATCGTTCAGCCTCAGAAATTAAAGTAGCCGTAACGCGCAACGGTGGTTCTATGGCCGATCTTGGTTCAGTCTCATATCTTTTCAACCGAAAAGGCGTAATCATTCTTAACAAAGTTGATGGGCTAACAGAAGACAAAGTGTTAGAGGCAGTCCTTGAAGTCGGCGCCGAAGAAGTAAATGATTTGGGTGACTCTTTTGAAGTGGTTTGTGAACCAGTTGATCTAGTCGCTGTTCGCACAGCATTGCAGGCCGCAGGCATTGATTATGAATCTGCGGATTCTTCATTTTTGCCATCTATGTCGATTCCACTTGATGCAGATGGTGCGAAGAAGGTCTTTGAACTTATCGATGCAATTGAAGAGCTCGACGACGTGCAAAATGTGTACAGCAATTTTGATGTTTCAGATGAGGTTATGGCGAGCCTGGATTAAGTTGGCAGTGGTTAAGGCCTAGGCTAGAAACCCTGTTGGATATAAGAAAAGGGTGACCACAATGCGAGTACTAGGAATTGATCCTGGTCTAACACGCTGTGGCATTGGAATCGTCGAAGGATCAGCTGGGTCGCCTTTAACTATGGTCGCAGTTGGTGTTGTCATGACACCAGCTGACATGGCTTTAGAAAATCGATTGCTCGAAATCGATCGCGGGCTCAACGAATGGATTGCATTATGGAATCCAGATGTGATTGCAGTAGAACGAGTCTTTGCCCAACACAATGTTCGGACCGTGATGGGAACCGGTCAAGCAGCAGGCATCGCATTACTTATTGCAGCAAAAGCTGGAATTCCAGTCATCATGCATACTCCAAGTGAAGTTAAAGCTGCTGTTTCAGGATCTGGGCGCGCAAACAAGGCACAAGTTGCTGCAATGGTTCAAAAGATTTTGAATCTGGAAACAGTGCCCAAGCCGGTGGATGCAACAGATGCTTTAGCTCTTGCGATTTGTAACATTTGGCGCGGTGGAGCAAATGCGAGAATAAATACCGCACTAGAAGCGGAAAAGTCTCGTCTACGAAAACTGCGTGGTTAAATGATTTCAACTCTAACCGGAACTGTGCGCTCGTTATCAAATGAAAGAATCATCATTGAAGTTGGGGGAGTAGGACTATCTGTCTTGATAAGCCCTTCAACAAGTACCGGCATCGCATTAGGATCTCAAGCAACTCTTTTCACCTCTCTTGTCGTGCGTGAAGATTCACTTACTTTATTTGGCTTTTTAACTGAAGAAGTTCGAAATCTATTTGAACTGGTCCAAACTGTTTCTGGAGTTGGGCCCAAAGTTGCTCTTTCAATTATGGGTGCATTAAGCCCTGAAGATTTAGCGCGCGCAATTTCACAGGAAGATACTTCTGCAATTGAACGCGTCCCTGGTATTGGCAAAAAGGGGGCACAAAGAATGATTTTGGAACTTAAGGGAAAAATCTCCGATTTAAACTCGGCTCATACATACAAGGGGCATCAACCTGCATGGCGAGAAAAACTTACAAACGCTCTAGTTTCACTTGGTTTTTCTCCAAAAGAGTCTGATATGGCGATTAGTTACGTTGTAAATGATTTGCATAGCAATGATTCTGATCCAGCAATTATGGATTTGAGTGAACTTCTAAAATTGGCCTTGGCTAGCGGAAAGAATTCTCGTGGCTGAAAACGAAGAGCGATTAGTGACTTCTAATATTAAAGGTGAAGAATCGGCACTTGAGCAGGCCCTTAGACCTAAAACACTGAAAGATTTTATTGGCCAACATCGCGTTCGCGAACAAATAGATGTTCTTTTGACTGCAGCTAGACATCGAAACGCTCCCGCAGATCACATCTTACTTTCTGGTCCTCCCGGTTTAGGTAAGACAACTCTGGCGATGATTCTTGCCAGTGAAATGCAAGCACCGATTCGAATCACAAGCGGTCCGGCAATAACTCACGCTGGCGATTTGGCGGCGATACTTTCCTCGCTAGTGGAGGGTGAGATTTTATTTCTAGATGAAATCCATCGATTACCAAGACCGGCTGAAGAACTTTTGTACCTTGCTATGGAAGATTTTCGTGTTGACATCATTGTTGGTAAAGGTCCAGGTGCAACGGCGATTCCTTTACAACTTCCACATTTCACTTTAGTTGGTGCTACAACTCGAGCGGGATTATTACCAAGCCCACTGCGTGATCGCTTTGGCTTTACAGCACATTTAGATTTCTATGACGATGCAGAATTAGCGCAAGTGATCACTCGTAGCGCGGCATTACTTGATATCGATATTCATCACGATGCAATTGTTGAAGTTTCTGGAAGATCTCGCGGAACACCACGTATCGCCAATAGATTGTTAAGGCGTGTGCGCGATTATGGACAAGTTAATGGCAACGCCTCAATTTCACTTCAAGATGCCCGAGCCGCCTTAGAAATATATGAAGTCGATGAAATTGGATTAGATCGACTGGATCGCGGCGTTCTGGTGGCCTTAGTTGAAAGATTTAATGGGGGACCGGTAGGACTTTCAACATTGGCTATAGCCGTTGGCGAAGAAGTCGAGACAGTTGAATCAGTTGCCGAACCCTTCCTAGTTCGCAATGGATTAATGGCCCGAACTCCGCGTGGGCGAGTAGCAACAGCGGCGGGATTTGCCCACATAGGACGAACACCACCTGCTCAGAGCGCCTCGCTTTTCGACACGCCAGCGCCTGACGCCTAGACTCTGCCTCTATGTCTACAACTACTAAACCAGCAAAGACGTCTGCACGCCCTGGACGTTCACTGGCAATCCTGGGTCTGGTGCTTATTGCACTTACCGGTCTTGTCTTTGTCCAAAGCGCAACAGCAGTTCGTTTAGGTCTTGATCTTCGTGGCGGAACTTCAGTCACTCTCCAACCGCGAATCGCGCCAGGAGAAAGTGGAAAAGTTACAAATGAGGCAATCGACCAAGCAGTCTCCATTATTCGTCAACGCGTTAACTCACTCGGCGTAGCTGAATCAGAAGTTACCGCGCAAGGAAGTGGAACTAACCGTCAGATTGTTATCTCTGTTCCAGGAGATACAGGACGTCGTGTAGTTGAGTTAGTTGGGCAGACCGCAGAGCTTCGTTTTCGCCAGGTGTTGGCAACTGCCACTTCAACGGGAACTACTGATGCAACAGCAACTCCTGTAACAGGAGTCAGCGCTGCGTTGAATGCAAAGTTTGTAGCCCTTGATTGCACCAAGGCGGAGAACCTTCAAGGTTCCGGAACAGATGCACCTACCGACACAATCGTTAGTTGTGATCGCGCAGGAACGAATAAATATATTTTGGCACCAGCTGAAGTTTTGGGTCGTCAAGTATCCAAAGCCTCAGCATCTATCGACACTCAAGGTGGAAGTGCCTGGTATGTAAGTCTTACATTCAATGGCGAAGGAACTAAAGCCTTTGGTGCTTTGACTACGCGCGTTACAACTTTAGCAACGCCTCTTAATCAAGTTGCGATTGTGCTGGATGGATTGGTTGTTTCAGCTCCACGAATTACTGAGGCGATTCCATCTGGTAATGCTCAGATCACCGGAAGCTTTACACAACTTGAGGCACAAGATCTAGCAAATGTTTTAAAGTATGGAGCTTTGCCACTGGCATTTGATCGCGGAGAAGTTCAACAAGTTTCTCCAACACTTGGTGCAGATCAACTCAACGCTGGTTTGCTAGCTGGCGGAATCGGCCTTGGACTTGTTCTGCTTTACTCTCTTCTTTATTACCGAGGACTTGGAATGGTCACTGTTGGTTCTCTGACAATTGCCGGATCTCTTGTCTATCTTCTTTTCTTACTTCTAGGTAAGTGGATCGGCTTCACTTTGACATTGGCAGGTATTGCCGGTGCAATCGTTGCAATTGGTGTCACGGCCGACTCATTCATCATCTATTTTGAGCGTATTCGAGATGAAATTCGCGAAGGGAGAACGCTAAGAACGGCAGTTGAGACAGGTTGGGGACGAGCTCGTCGCACTATTCTCGTAGCTGACTTTGTATCCATCATCGCTGCAGTTCTTCTCTACTTCTTTGCCGTTGGCGGCGTTCGAGGATTCGCTTTCACACTCGGACTAACAACACTTATCGACTTAATCGTTGTCTTTGTCTTTACGAAGCCAATCGTGACAATCCTTGCAAGGATGAATTTCTTTGCATCCGGTCATCCTTTGTCAGGACTATCAGCCAAGAGCACTGGAACACTGCCAGTAGCGAAGGAGGCATAAGCAATGTCAAAGTTTTCAGGTCTAGGTGGACGTCTCTATCGTGGCGAAACATCAATCGATTTCATCGGACGTCGTCGTCGCTGGTATGCAATCTCGGGGATATTTATTCTTCTTTCGATTGCAGCGTTGAGTCTTCAAGGTCTGCATTTAGGTATTGAGTTCAAGGGTGGGTCTTCATTTACAGTTACAAAGGCTGGTGCAACTGTTGATCAAGCACGAGCTGCAGTAACTTCTGCAGGAATCCCCGGCGAATCAATCATTCAAACCATTGGAAGCGAAAAAATTCGCGTTCAGACCGGTGCATTAGACACTGCCCAGAACAATGCAGTGCAAGATGCACTAGCTGCAAAGTTTTCTGTAAAAGTTGAATCTATTGATACGCAAATCGTAGGTCCGTCATGGGGTAAAGAAATTACCCGTAAAGCTTTATATGGTCTTTTCGGATTCCTGATCTGCGTAATGCTCTATTTAGCTATGGCTTTTGAGCCAAAAATGGCAATTGCTGCAATTGCAGCTGTTGTTCATGACGTTTTCATCACCGTAGGTATCTACGCTCTTGTTGGTTTTGATGTTACGCCTGCAACGGTCATTGGTTTTCTGACCATCTTGGGTTACTCGCTTTACGACACGGTGGTTGTTTTCGACAAGATTCGCGAAAACACTCGCACGATTACTGCCAGTTCAAAGAGTACATATTCGCAGGCCACTAACTTGGCCGTGAACCAAACTCTTGTTCGTTCGATGAATACATCGCTAATCGCACTATTGCCTGTTGGGTCAATTCTCTTTGTTGGCGCAGGATTACTTGGTGCGGGAACTTTGAAAGATCTTTCATTGGCACTCTTTATCGGTCTAGCAGTGGGTACATACTCTTCAATTTTCATTGCACCTCCAGTTCTTGCCCAGTTACGCGAGAAGGAACCTGCTATGCAAGCACTTGCAAAGCGCGTAGGAGGGCGAACAGCTACTGCTGAAACTTCAGCTCCTGTTGTTTCAGTTGGCGGAGAGCGCCGCGGACCTCGCAATCAGCCAAAGCGCAAACATCGCAAGTAGCGATCATTAAATGAATACTTTGATTGCACCGGTCATCAGTGCGCTCAAAGAACATCATGCAGGAAATGACTATCCCGATGTTGAACGGGCATTTGTCATTGCCCAAAAAGCGCATGAAGGTCAGTTGCGAAAATCAGGAGATGCTTACATAACGCACCCGGTTGCCGTTGCCAATATTTTGGCTGACCTAGGATTGAACTCGGAAACAATCATTGCCGCAATTTTGCATGACACCGTTGAAGATACCGCCTACTCTCTTAAGGAGTTACGTCACGACTTTGGTGATGAGATTGCCGGACTAGTTGATGGTGTCACCAAGCTTGATAAATTAACGTACGGCCCGACGGCTGAAGCGGAAACCGTCCGCAAGATGGTCGTTGCAATGTCACGAGATATTCGAGTGCTGGTCATCAAATTGGCTGATCGTTTACACAATGCCCGAACCTGGAAATACGTCTCGACTGAAAGTGCCGAACGTAAAGCACGTGAAACTTTAGATATTTATGCCCCGCTTGCTCACCGTTTAGGAATGAATGCGATTAAGTGGGAGTTAGAGGATCTCTCCTTTGCCGTATTAGAACCTAAAAAGTTTGATGAAATAACTCGGTTAGTAGCCGATCGCTCTCCATCGCGTGACAAGTTAACTCATGATGTTATTGAGATCGTGACTCAGGATTTGGATGC
This sequence comes from uncultured Actinomycetes bacterium, assembly GCA_903825015.1. Lineage (GTDB taxonomy): Bacteria > Actinomycetota > Actinomycetes > Nanopelagicales > Nanopelagicaceae > Planktophila. The sequence continues at coordinate 28,874 of CAIJYZ010000067.1, read as the reverse complement.
CGATGGCATCAAGGCAACGGTTACCGGAAGGCAAAAGCACTTCTTCTCTGTTTACCAAAAGATGGTCGTCCGAGGACGCGATTTTAACGATATTTATGACTTAGTAGGTATCCGCGTACTTGTAGAAGATGTTCGTGATTGTTATGCAGTATTAGGAGCAATCCACGCCCGTTGGAGTCCAGTGCCTGGGCGTTTTAAAGATTACATCGCAATGCCAAAATTCAATTTGTATCAGTCTTTACACACAACGGTTATTGGGCCGACGGGTAAAGCAATAGAAATTCAAATTCGTACTTACGACATGCATTCGCGTGCAGAGTTTGGTATCGCCGCACACTGGAAATACAAACAAGGTCATGAGAATAATGAATCATCGCCTGAAATGTTGTGGCTTCGTCAGTTACATGAGTGGCAGAAAGAAACCGAAGACCCATCAGAGTTTCTAGAGGCTTTGCGTTTTGATCTTGGTACTCCGGAAGTATTTGTTTTCACACCTAAAGGCAGCGTTGTTGCACTGCCTGGCGGATCAACGCCTGTTGACTTTGCCTTCTCTGTTCATACCGATGTAGGCATTCGCTGTGCAGGAGCAAAAGTAAATGGACGGTTGGTTCCACTTGAGTCACGTTTAAATAATGGCGATGTGGTTGAAATCGTTACAAACAAGGGGGAGCACGCAGGCCCAAGTCGCGATTGGCTTAATTTTGTAAAGAGTCCGCGCGCGCGCTCAAAGATTAAGGCTTGGTTTAGTAAGGAAAGACGTGAAGAAGCAATTGATGCAGGGCGTGAATCCATCGCAAGACAGATGCGCAAAGCCGGTTTACCTTTGCAGAAAATCTTTGCTGGACATTCATTACTAGAACTTGCGCATGAACTGCGGTATTTAGATATTGACGCTTTGTATTCAGCAGTAGGAGATGGGCATGTTTCAGCTGCCTCCATAATTGACAAACTTGTTGTGGCATTGGGAGTTGAGGATTCTCACCCAGAACCTACGATGGATACATTCCCAACGCGAGCACCAATTACCAGACGCTCAAGCAATGCCATCGATGTCGAGGGAACTGACGATGTCTTAGTTAAGTTGGCACGTTGCTGCACCCCTGTTCCCGGTGATTCAATTATGGGATTTATTACCAAGGGCAGTGGAGTATCAATTCACCGAACAGATTGCATCAATGCTTCAGATCTAGTTAAAAATCAAAATGATCGAGTAGTAAAAGTGACATGGCGCCTGGGAGCAGCAAGTGTTTTCTTGGTTAATATTCAAGTAGAAGCACTTGATCGAGCCTCACTTTTAGCCGACGTAACGCGCACGCTGTCAGATCAACATGTAAATATTTTAAGCGCAGCCGTTAGTACATCAAAAGATCGCACGGCAATATCGCGATTTACTTTTGAGATGGCAGATGCGACACATCTTGATGCTGTCTTGGCTGCAGTGCGCCAAATTGAAGGTGTATACGATGTTTACCGTACGACCAATAACTAATAGCTTCGCTATTAGTTAAATTCAGCTAAGCCTTTTAGGGCTTCTTCTAGCCAAACCTTACGAGCAGCTGCTGATTCAAGGGCTTCAGATGCCTTCTTGGCATTTCCGGCGGCAGTAGATTTGGCAGCAACCTTCTCATAGTTTTCGATTGAGTCAGTAAGTTGCTTAACTACTTCTTGGGCACGGGCCTTTGCGGCAGGATCTGTCTTACGCCAGATTTCAGCTTCAGCTTCTTTTACAACAGTTTCAACTGCGTGTACCCGTGAATCTAAGGCGGCACGCTTATCACGATGCGTCATTCCAATCTTGCTCCACGTATTAAGAAGATCACGAAGTGCCTTTTTGGTTTCATTAAGATCCTTTATAGGCAATAGTGCTTCAATTTGCGCAACAAGTTCTTCGCGCTTAATGAGGTTTGTTGCCATTGTTGCATCGCGCTTTTCTAAGTCGGCGTTTTTGGCGGCAAAGAATTGATCCTGAGCTGATTTAAATCTGGCCCACATCTTTGCATCATCACTTGGCTTTCCACGACCTGCTGCCTTCCAAGAATCCATGAGAACCTTGAAATGTTTGGCAGTAGGTACCCATTCAGTAGAGGTCGCCAACTTTTCTGCTTCTTCAACGATCGCCTTTTTAGCGTCAATCACAACTTTCTGTGTTGATTCAAGAGCTGCAAAATGTGTGCGGCGGCGCTTATCAAATTTATTGCGAGAAGAAGAAAAACGCTTCCATAAATCAGCATCTGCCTTCTTATCTAAACGCGGTGCAGATTTCCACTCATCAAGCAAAACCTTGAGGCGATCACCGGTGACTTTCCAACTTTCAGATAAAGCAAGTGATTCTGCTTCGGCAACAATTTTTTCTTTTTCTACAAGAATTTGTTCGCGGCGGGCAGATTTAGCCGCAGTTTCAGCAGCCTTCTTGGCCTCATATGCTTCGCGATGGCCTTCAATGAGCGGTTCAATCTGTTCAACAGATGCTGATAAAGCATCTAGATCGCCAACGCCATTGAGTTCTTTAACCTGATCGCGAAGTTTTTTAACCGCGGCATATGCATCTGATGGAACGAGAGCACCGCTTTTAATTCGAGCGGCGAGTAATGCCACCTCGGCAGCCAGTACTTCAAACTTTCGAACAAAATAACCCAATGCTTCTTCGGCAGTTTTACCTGGATATGAACCGACAGCTTTTTCACCCGATGAAGTGCGCACATAAACTGTGCCATCTTCTCCCACGCGCCCAAAGGCTGAAGGATCTCCGATTAATGCTGATGCTGCACTTGCTTGATGTGTTGGATTGAATTCGCTCATGGTGTAGTTCCCTTTCAGCGCGTTGTTCTGATCTAGAACGTCGCTATCAGTGTGCGTGCTCACCCAGGACGCAGCCTGTATGAGCGTGAATCGTGCGGAGGTAAAAGGTACCCTGTCTGGGTGTGTGAGCGTCAATCGCTCCTAGTTTTGAGCGTGGACGAAAGGGTGAAATCGATGCTTGTCGACTCATTTGCAGCCCCGCTTTTTGCCACGAACTGCTGGGTCATCGCCCCAAAAGCTGGCAGCGAATGCGTCGTCATAGATCCAGGAATGCCTGATGTTTCCCATACCCTTGAAGAGCTTTTGAAAAAGCATTCGCTCAAACCTGTAGCGGTGATTGCTACCCATGGACACCTTGATCACACGTTTTCAATTCAGCCAATCGCCGATGGATATTCAATTCCTGCTTACATTCATTCCATTGATCGAACGGCTTTGGCTCACCCTGAGCGCATTCATGGTCCAGAATTTATAGCGACATACTGTGACATCGACTTTGTCGAACCAAAGGATGTACGAGAATTGCGCAATGATGAAGTTGTGGAGTTGATTGGAATGAAATTTAGAGCTATCCACGCTCCAGGTCATACAGCTGGTTCACTAATGTTCGAAGTCGATGATGAAATATTAGTCAGCGGCGATGTTCTCTTTGCTGGTTCGATTGGTCGTACCGACCTTCCCAGCGGATCAGCTTCTGCGATGGAACAAACATTGAGAAAGAAGATTTTGCCGATGTCTGATCACTTGCGCGTTCTTCCAGGACACGGAGAAGAGACAACGATGGGCCGAGAGAAGAAGAGCAATCCATATTTAACTGCATTGAAAGGTCGCTACTAATGGCAGGACAAAAAATTCAAGCACCTAAAGGTGTCAGTGAATACGCACCACCGCGTTCTTCGGCTTTTGAATTTGTTCGTGAGTCCTTAATTTCACCTGCCCGTAGTGCCGGATATCAATTAATCGAACTACCTGTCTTTGAAGATACCGAACTTTTTACACGCGGTGTTGGTGAATCCACCGATGTTGTTTCAAAAGAGATGTATACATTTGAAGATCGTGGCGGCCGCTCAATAACTCTTCGTCCTGAAGGAACGGCTGGAGTTATGCGCGCTGTAATCGAACACGGTTTAGATCGCGGACAGTTGCCATCAAAGCTTTGGTACTCAGGGGCTTTTTTTAGAGCCGAACGTCCTCAAGCTGGCCGTTACCGTCAGTTCTATCAAGTTGGAATTGAAGCTATTGGATTAGATGATCCCGCGATTGATGCTGAAGTAATTGCAATTGCAGATGCAGGCTTCAAAAAGATTGGTCTAACAAAGTATCGTTTAGATATTACTTCTTTGGGCGATTCCGAATCACGCGCCGCACACAGAGTCGACCTGGTGGCATTTATTGCAACACTTGACTTAGATGAAGCAACAAAGTCTCGCGCCGCGCTGAATCCTCTTCGACTTTTTGATGACAAACGCCCCGAAGTTCGTGAAGCAATGACAAATGCGCCGCTGCTCATTGATTACCTCAATGAAGAATCTCGCACACATTTTGCTCAAGTAAGAAAATACCTTGATGCTCTCCAGATTTCATATACGTTGAATCCCCGCATGGTCCGCGGTTTGGATTACTACACCGGAACAACTTTCGAATTTGTTCACGAACTATTGGGCGCTCAATCAGGAATTGGCGGGGGAGGTCGCTATGACGGCCTTATGGCAGAACTTGGAGGTCAATCACTATCTGGAATCGGCTTTGGTCTTGGAGTCGATCGCGCATTACTTGCTGCAGAGGCCGAAGGCGTCATTAGCGCCGAAACATTTGTTTCAGATTTATTCATTATTCCTTTAGGGGATTTGGCCAAGGAAAAAGCATTGCAAGTCGCATCTTTACTTAGAAATCAAGGCAAAACCGTAGAGATTGCTTTTGGTGATAGAGCACTCAAAGGTGCCATGAAGGGCGCGGACAAGAGTGGTGCGCGCTACGTCATAGTTATTGGAGATTCAGAGATTTCTAGCGGCACAGTAGAGCTAAAAGAGATGAAAACAGGCGCCACTTCATCAGTTAAGATTGACTCATTGTTAACCGCACTTTAAAAACAGGGATGTAGAACGCAATTATGTTAAGAACTCACGATGCAGGCTCTTTACGCAAATCCGATGCCGGTACGACTGTCACATTGGCAGGGTGGGTGTCGCGTCGACGCGATCACGGTGGCGTGGCTTTTATCGATTTGCGCGATGCATCTGGGTCGGTCCAAGTAGTAATTCGAGATGAGAAGATGGCTGGAGCATTGCGAGCAGAGTGGTGCTTACAGATTACCGGTGAAGTCTTGTCTCGTCCTGCAGGAAATGAAAATTTGAATCTTCCAACTGGCGAGATCGAAATCATGGGGGATACGGTCGTTGTACTTAGCGAATCTGCGCCTTTGCCTTTTCCTGTTGATTCAGGAAATGACTCAGATATAAGTGAAGAAGTGCGTCTGAAGTATCGCTATTTAGATTTACGTCGCGAAAAACCCGCAGCAAATCTTCGTTTGCGTTCAAAGGTGACCTCAACCATCAGACGAGTAATGGAAGATGAAGCTTTCTTAGAGATTGAAACTCCATATCTGACACGTTCGACACCAGAAGGTGCGCGGGATTTCCTTGTTCCAGTGCGTCTTCAACCTGGCAGTTGGTATGCATTGCCTCAATCACCTCAGTTATTCAAGCAGTTGCTTATGGTTGCTGGAATGGAAAAGTATTATCAGATTGCTCGATGTTTTCGCGATGAGGATTTTCGTGCAGATCGCCAGCCGGAGTTCACACAACTAGATATTGAAATGTCTTTTATCGACCAAGAGGATATCTTGGCAGTTGCCGAAAAAATCGTGGCCAAGATTTGGCAAGAAGCCGTTGGTTACACCATCCCACTGCCATTGCAGCGCATGACATATGCCGATGCAATGTCTCGTTACGGTTCTGATAAACCTGATTTACGTTTTGCATATGAATTAACTGAACAAACTGAGTATTTTGCACAAACTACTTTTCGTGTTTTTCAAGCACCTTATGTTGGAAGCGTTGTTATGCCAGGGGGAGCGGCATCTCCACGTCGCGAACTTGATGCTTGGCAGGATTGGGCAAAGGCACGCGGTGCAAAAGGTTTGGCCTATATTTTAATTAATGAGGATGGAACACTTGGTGGTCCGGTAGCTAAGAATATTTCGGAAGAAGAATCAGCAGGTATTGCAAAGGCGGCCGGAGCAAATCCAGGAGATGCAATATTTTTCGCTGCGGGTGAGCGCACTGCCTCTTTAAATCTACTAGGTGCTGTTCGTTTGGAGATTGGCAAGCGTTGCAATTTGATTCCTGCCGACAAGTGGGAATTTTTGTGGGTCGTTGATGCACCGATGTTTGAACCTACTGATAATGGTGGTTGGACCGCAGTTCACCATCCATTTACAGGGCCAAAACCAGAGTTTGCTAAGACATTTGCGCAGGATCCGGCATCAGCATTGGCTTATGCATATGACATCGTTCTAAACGGAACCGAACTTGGTGGCGGGTCTATTCGTATTCACGACCGTCAAATTCAAAAGGATGTATTTAACGTCATTGGCTTAAGTGATGAAGAGGCACAGAGCAAATTTGGATTCCTTCTTGAGGCCTTCAATTACGGCCCGCCTCCACATGGTGGAATTGCACTTGGATTAGATCGAGTGTGCGCGTTGTTGACTGGTTCGGATTCAATTCGCGAAGTAATCGCTTTCCCTAAGACAGCGAGTGGGGGAGATCCGTTAACTGGTGCTCCAACCCCTATTACCCCGGCGCAACGAAAAGAGAGCGGTATTGATGGCGCTCCTAAACAAGCTCCTCAGGTAGGCTAATAACATGGGTCCAGGTGGAGTTGCAACGATAATTGCCAGCTGTGCATTGATGATCATTGCACTTGCTGTTGCATATGTAATTATTCGCGTAGGTCGTTTAATTGATGAGGCCAAAGCCTCACTTAAGGCGTTAACTGATGAAACGGCGCCGCTCATTGATGAAGTAAACACAACAGTAACTTTGATCAACGGGCCACTTAGAAGCTTTAATCGAATTGCAAAAAATGCTGAAGATCTTTCAGAAAAAGTCAATGAAGCTACGACATCTTTTATGAGTAAAAATGGTTCAGCAGTAAAAGTTGCTGGCGCACTTATTTCTGCCGCATCGATGAAGAAGTCTCGATCCAAGAAGAAGGCTGAGTGATCCTCACAAGTGGAATCCGCCGAGATCCGTTCGCGCTGGCTGCGCTTCTTTGAATCTGATAACCGTCAAGGGTTAACTCATACCGTCGTCCCATCAGCATCTTTGATAGCGGATGATCCAAATTTATTGTTGGTAAATGCCGGAATGGTTCCTTTTAAACCCTTTTTCCTTGGCGAAATTACCCCACCATATAAACGAGCAACGTCAGTACAGAAATGCGTGCGAACTTTAGATATCGATGAAGTTGGTAAGACAACACGTCATGCTTCTTTTTTCCAGATGTGTGGAAACTTTTCTTTTGGTGACTACTTTAAAGAAGGCGCGATTGCACTTGCTTGGGAGCTATTAACTCGTCCCGTTAATGATGGTGGTTATGGTTTTCCAGAAGAACGTTTGTGGGTAACGGTTTACCTAGATGATGATGAAGCTGCAGATATTTGGCATAAAAAGATGGGTGTTCCGCTCGAGCGAATTCAACGCCGAGACATGGCAGATAACTTTTGGTCCATGGGCGTTCCGGGACCTTGCGGACCATGTTCAGAGATTTATTACGATCGAGGACCAGCGTATGGCTCAGAAGGTGGCCCAATTGCTGATGAAAACCGCTACATGGAAGTATGGAACTTGGTTTTCATGCAAAATGAACGCGGAGTCGGTTCAGGTAAGGACGACTTTCCGATTTTGGGTGAACTTCCCGCAAAGAGTATCGATACTGGTTTAGGCCTAGAACGAATGGCTGCTTTGCTTCAAGGTGTTGAAAACATTTATGAAATCGATACAACGATGCAGATTCTTAATAAGGCCTCGCAGTTAACCGGAGTTAGATACGGTTCCTCAGAAAAGTCAGATGTTTCGCTCAGAATCATCGCCGACCATGCACGTACATCTGCAATGTTAATTGGCGATGGGGTCACACCAGGAAATGAAGGCCGCGGTTATGTATTGCGCCGGATGATGCGCCGAACTATCCGAAACATGCGCCTACTTGGCTCGATGGATCCAATCATGTCAGAGCTAACTGTTGCAGCTATCGGCGCCATGGGCTCTCAATATCCCGAACTAGTAACGGGTGAAGAACGCATTTTATCTGTGAGTGTTTCTGAAGAAGAAAGTTTTCTACAAACGCTAAAAAGTGGAACACAAATATTTGATGTGGCCAGTGCTGCAATTAAAAAGAACAAGAACACGATATTGCCAGGTGAAGATGCATTTAAATTGCACGACACATATGGTTTTCCATATGATTTAACACTTGAGATGGCACGCGAAGAGGGCCTATCTGTAGATGAAGATGGATTTCGTCGCTTGATGAAGGAACAAAAGGATCGTGCCAAAGCCGATTCGAAGGCGAAAAAGAGTGGACATACAGATCTCTCTGTCTATCGCCAAGTTGTCGACAAGAATGGAAAATCTGAGTTCATTGGATACTCGCAACTTTCATCTGAATCAAAAGTAAATGCAATTTTGGTTGATGGTGTATTAGTTGGATCTGCTGGTGCGCAATCAGATGTCGAAATTGTTTTAGACCGGACACCTTTCTATGCTGAAGGCGGCGGACAATTAGCTGACGGCGGATTAATCACTTTAGGAAATGGCGCAATTGTTGAAATCGATGATGTTCAAACTCCAGTACCAGGGGTATTCGTACACCGAGGCAAAGTTTTAAGCGGTTCGGTCGAAAGTGGTGATAGTGCCTTAGCTTCAATTGATATCGAGCGACGCCAAGCAATTTCACGTGCGCATACAGCAACTCATATGGTGCATAAAGCTTTCCGCGAACTTCTAGGTGAGACTGCAACGCAGGCTGGATCTGAAAACTCTCCTGGACGTTTTCGTTTCGATTTCCCTGCAACCGGAGCGGTTCCTGCCTCCGTTCTAAATGATGTTGAATCAAGAGTGAATACCTTGCTTTTGGATAATTTGGAAGTAACCGCTCAAGTAATGACTCAAGATGAGGCTAAAAAGCTTGGGGCTATGGCTTTATTTGGTGAAAAATATGGAGACCAGGTACGAGTAGTAAGTGTCGGAGACTGGGCTCGCGAACTTTGCGGAGGCACTCACGTTGCACGTTCTGGTCAATTGGGAGTTGTAAAACTTCTGAGTGAGGCATCTATCGGTGCCGGTGTACGCCGCGTCGAAGCGCTAGTTGGAGTCGATGCCTATCGCTTCTTGGCTCGCGAACATATTTTGCTGAACTCTCTAACAGAGATTATCAAGGGTGCTCGCGTTGAAGAACTACCAGAGCGAATTAATGGATTAATTAACTCCATGAAAGAGATTGAGAAGGAGTTAGGTGTTCTTCGGTCTGCCCAAGCACTTGCACAAGTGGATGAGATTGCAAAGAAGGCTGCGGTTATTAATGGAACAACTGTAATTACTGCACTTCTCAGTGATGGAATTTCAGGGGATGATCTTCGTAAAATTGCACTTGAGTTACGCTCAAAGGCCTCTAACTCTGTTGTTGCGCTAATAAGTGTCAATGATGCCAAGCCAGTATTGGTTGTAGCGGCAAGTGACGCCGCTCGTGCCGCCGGCGTAAAGGCAGGCGCACTCGTGAAAATTGGCTCGACGATTCTGGGCGGTGGCGGTGGCGGCAAAGATGATTTTGCACAAGGTGGCGGAACTGACGGCATTAAATCTTTGGATGCATTAGCGGCCATTTCAAACGCTCTCGTTGGATAATCACTCTATGCAAAGAGGTCGCCGTATCGCATTTGATTATGGTGATGTTCGAATCGGTGTTGCGGTTTGCGACCCCGATGCAATCCTCTCCTCTCCTGTCTGCACTTTGAGAGCAACCGATTCGAAGTTGCAAGATCAGATAATTGAGATTTTTAAAGAGTACGAACCGGTGCATGTCTATGTTGGCAAGCCTTCACATATGGATGGCCGAGAAAGTGAATCGGCCGCAAAAGCGGCGGATTTTGCCCAGAAACTAAGGGAAATCACTATTTGCCCCGTTGAATTAATTGATGAACGATTAAGCACTGTGAGTGCAACTAGAAAGATGCAAGAGTCTGGAGTCAAAGCCAGAGAGGCTAGAGAATCGATAGATCAAATGGCTGCAGTAGCAATCCTTGATTTTGCTCTGGAAATCGAGAAGAAAAAAGGATGAAAGCTTTTGTCCGGGTTGCCGTTGCCTTTGTAATTATCGCAGCTCTTACATTTGCAATTCATTCAGCTCGTTCACAAGTTTCATCGGCCCCTGATTTTTCTACTGCAACATTAGATGCGAAATCGGCGTCGGTTGTTGTGGAAGTTCCTGCGGGTGCTTCAGGATCACAAGTTGGTGAGATATTATTTAGAGCTGGAGTTGTAAAATCATCGTTAGCATATTTTAGAGTAGCTGTAGCCAATTCGAGTTCATCCAAAGTTGCTCCAGGTGCCCATCAGCTCAATCTCGAAATCTCTGCCAGGCAGGCGCTGGATCAGCTATTAGATCCAACTCGTATCCCAAATTTGATAAAGATTAATGAAGGTGGCTGGAATAGTGAAGTGGTTGCTTCACTTATAAAGTACGGATTTACTCAAGTTGAAGTAAATAAGGCATTCAAGAATCTGGTGTTACCAAAAGGTTTTTCTAACTCCGAAGGACTTCTCTTTCCAGCTCAGTACACCTTTCCAAAAGCTACTACGGCATTGCAAGCTGTTCAGGCAATGGTTAATCGATTTAGATCTGAAAAATCTGGACAACAGCTATTGTCTTCCAAGGGGAAATACTCAGCCCAGCAACTTTTAGTGATTGCATCTATTGTTCAAGCTGAAGGTGATACAAAAGATTTTGCAAAAGTTTCGCGGGTCATTCGAAATAGATTAGAAATATCAATGCCGTTGCAGCTGGATTCAACGGTTCATTATATAAAGAAAGTTCGCGGACAGATCTTTCTGAGTACTAATTCAACTCTTATCAACTCCGCATACAACACTTACAAACACTATGGATTACCTCCATCGCCCATAGGAAATCCTGGGTCAGCGGCTATAAATGCGGCGTTGAATCCAGAGCTAGGGGATTGGCTATTTTTCATTACAGTTGCCCCAGGCGATACGCGCTTTACTCGTTCAAGTGATGAGTTCCTAACTTGGAAAGCTCTCTATGAAAAGAATAGAAAGGCGGGTGCATTCAATTGATTAAGGCCGCCGTTCTAGGTTCGCCTATCTCACACTCGCTCAGTCCGCTGCTACACACAACTGCATATCGCGAACTTGATGTAGAGGGCAGTTATGAAGCTATTGATCTTAAAGCTGGGGGATTAGCACAATTTATTGCCAGCTTAGATTCTTCTTGGAATGCATTTTCATTAACGATGCCACTTAAAGAGGAGGCAGTGCTGCATGCATCACTTGTTGATTCTTTGGCTAAACGAATAAATAGCGCAAATACCTTATTCAAAGTTGATGGAAGTTGGCAAGCTGCAACAACTGATGTCGATGGTTTCACTAATGCTCTCAAAATGCATGAGGTTCAGATTCGCGGTCATGTGGTAATTCTTGGTGCAGGAGCTACAGCCCGCGCAGCGGCCGCGGCATGTGATGGTCAAGCATCTGTCATCACCATTGTGAATCGCTCTGGATATCGAAAACAGGATATGTCCCAAGTCATTGTTAAATCACAGTTTCAGTTTATGGATTGGGATCACGCAGGAATTCTCGCTGATGCTGATTTAGTTATCAGTACGGTTCCGGCAGGAGCGACAGATTCACTCACTTTGCCACAAACCACGTCGGCTCCCTTTTTTGAAGCTCTTTATAATCCCTGGCCCACCCTTGCTTCGAAAGAGTGGGCTTTGCGCGGAGGGTTAGTTATTGATGGACTGGATCTACTAATACATCAAGCTATTTCGCAGATAGAGATCTTTTCCGGAACTACCTTTGATCGAATGTCCATGTATAAGTTGTTGAGAAAAGTTGGAGTTTTAGCCCTTAAGTAATCCACACTGGCGATTTGGCCAAGCAGTCTCAAATCTAATATTGCGCGGTGATTTCATTAATCTTCGCACTTCCTATAGTGATAGCAGATTTGTCCGCACGAAAGATTCCTAATATTTATTTGTCCTGCTATTGCTACTGCATTTGTGTCGTTGCTTTCTTTACTGGCTTTGAAAGTATCGCCCTGACTATTTTCATGGGATTTTTGCTTATGCTCTTCCACATTCTTGGAATGGGGATGGGTGATACCAAGCTGATTTTCATAATCTGTCTTTTGCTGCGATTGAACCAGATATATACGTTGGTTATTCTTTTTGCACTAATTCTTTTCTCTTGCGCAGTTCAGATTCTCATTAGTTGGGGCGTTTCAAAGGTATTTCCGGCTTCAATTGCCATGGCTCCTGCAATATTTCTCGGCACTGGCCTTTATTTGGCAACGAAGGGAGCCTAATTTCTGCAAGAATACGCACATGCGTTGGTTAACTGCAGGTGAATCACATGGTCAGGCACTGAGTGCAATTATCGAGGGAATTCCCGCCTCGGTTGAGATTACTACTGCCGATATTGATCGCCACCTTGAACGTCGTCGTCTTGGCTATGGTCGAGGGGCTCGTCAAAATTTTGAAGCCGACAAGGTAACTATTCTTGGGGGAGTCCGTTTAGGTTTAACCCAAGGCGGACCTATTGCAATACAAGTAGGCAACTCAGAGTGGCCTAAGTGGGAAAAAACTATGTCGGCCGATCCCGTTGCCAAGGATGAGATTGAAAATTTAGCGCGTAATGCACCATTGACGCGTCCACGTCCTGGCCATGCAGATTTGGTCGGAATGCAGAAATATAATTTTGATGATGCGCGCCCGATTCTTGAACGCGCCAGTGCACGTGAGACCGCGGCAAGAGTTGCATTAGGCGCAGTTGCGAGAAATTTCTTAGAACAAAGTGTGGGAATAACTATCCTTTCGCATGTTTTATCGATTGGAAAAGTTCGTGTGCCAGAAGGTACACAACTTCCTTTGCCTCAAGACTTAGAGAGAATTGATAAAGACCCTGTTCGCTGCGCAGACTCGGCGACAAGTGCAGCAATGATTACCGAAATTGAGAATGCACATGCTGATGGCGATACTTTGGGTGGTGTGGTTGAAGTTCTGGCTTTCAATATGCCGCCTGGACTTGGTTCACATGTGCATTGGGATAGACGTCTTGATGCTCGCTTAGCTGGCGCTTTGATGGGAATTCAAGCGATAAAAGGTGTTGAGGTTGGCGATGGTTTTGAAACGGCAACACGTCGCGGTTCTGTAGCACATGATGAGATTGAGAAAGATGCGCAGGGAAAGATTGTGCGTCGCACCGATCGAGCAGGCGGCACTGAAGGCGGAATGTCTAATGGTGAAATCCTGCGTGTTCGCGCAGCGATGAAACCGATCTCCACTATTCCTAAAGCGCTAGATACCATCGACGTTGCAACTGGTGAAAGCGCAAAGGCAATTAATCAGCGATCAGATGTGTGCGCAGTACCAGCTGCCGGCGTTGTAGCAGAAGCGATGGTTGCTCTAGTTCTTGCCGAGGCAGTTTTGGAGAAGTTTGGTGGAGATTCGATAACTGAAACTCGTCGCAATTTCACTAATTACATTCAGAATCTAAATTTCAAGTAATAATGCCACGTGTAATTTTAATAGGGCCTCCTGGGTGCGGTAAATCAACTATTGGAGCTGCACTTGCCCACCTTTTAAGCACTACTTTCGTTGATACTGATGATGAAGTTGAACTTAGTTATGGGCAATCTATATCTGATATTTTCGTAGATAAAGGTGAAGATTTCTTTCGCGATTTAGAATTTACCGCCCTGGGCCAAGCATTAAAAAATGAGGAGTGTGTACTTTCTCTTGGTGGAGGAGCACCTATCCCACCGAGAGCCCAGCAACTTCTTGGTTCTGTGATATCTCCAATTATCTTTCTCGATGTTTCATTAGCCGTTGCCGCACCTAGAGTCGGCTTTAATCGCGATAGGCCGTTGTTGCTCTCCAATCCCCGTGCCCAGTGGCAGGCTTTGGCCGAGACACGTCGTCCAATCTATGAATCTTTAGCAACAGTAAAGATTAAAGTGGATGGCATGAGTGTTGATGAAGTTGTAGCCATGATTGCGGAGAAGATTTAATGCATACAGTTCGAGTTAAATCTGAACATGAATACGATGTAGTTATCGGATGTGATTGGAAAACGCAGGTTTTGCAAGCTATAAATTCCCACGCTCGAGTAGCTTTTGTTTATCCAGGTGTCATGCGCGATAAAGTGAAGCAAATGGCTGCATCTGATTGTGAGATGCATTTCTTTGAAATCCCTGAAGGCGAATCCGCAAAATCGACGCAAACATTGCAATCATTATGGAATTGGTTGGGAGCGGCCGGATTTACCCGTTCTGATCTAATTATCGGCATAGGCGGTGGTACCACAACTGATCTGGCTGGATTTGCCGCGGCATCATGGCTACGAGGAATCAATTGGATAGCAGTTCCAACTACAGTTGCTGGGATGGTCGATGCCGCAATTGGCGGTAAAACTGGAATCAATAGTGATTATGGAAAGAATCTGATTGGAGCATTTCACTCTCCACAAAAAGTGCTGATTGATCCATCGTGGTTAACAACTCTTACTGATCGTGATTTTGCCGCAGGTTTAGCTGAAGTGATCAAATGTGGTTTTATTGCCGATGAAAATATTTTGAATTCAATAGATGGAAAAGATGTAAAAGCGATTCGACAAGACGCCACATTAACTTTGGATTTAATCACCCGTTCGGTTGCCGTAAAGGCTCATGTAGTTAGTGGAGATTTTAAAGAGAGTTTTGATCGTGAAATTCTCAATTATGGCCATACTCTTGGCCATGCAATCGAGATTGACAGTAAGTACAGCCTTCGACACGGTGAGGCGATCTCAATTGGTCTAGTTTTTGCCGCAGAGTTAGCAGGGGTTAAAGGCTATTTAAAGCGCGAATTAATTCAACGCCACCGCCAAATATTAGAAGGTGTTGGTCTTCCAATCACATATTCGCCAGAGGCATGGCAAAAACTGATGCCGCTCTTAGCCCTGGATAAGAAATCACGTGGTCATCAAATGCGATTTGTAGGAATTAGTGACATCGGTAAGACCCTTAGGATTGAAGATGCAAATGAAAGCGAACTAACCGCGGCCTATGAGAGAATTAGTTCATGAAGCTAATGGTTATTAATGGCCCTAATTTGGCGCGTTTAGATATTCGTGATTCTTCAATTTATGGAGATCTCAACTATGGGGAGTTAAAATCACTCATCGAAAACAGCGCAAAGGCTTTAGGTTTTGAAGCCGATGTTCGCCAAAGCAATGATGAGGCCACGATTATTTCCTGGCTCCATGAAGCCGCCGACTCTAAGACACCGGTCATAATTAATCCTGCAGCCTTTACTCATTATTCGTACGCCATCCGTGATGCCGCAGAACTTCTTGTCGCACCTTTGATTGAAGTCCATTTATCAAATCCCATGGCCCGCGAGGAGTTTCGACATACTTCGGTAATTTCTGGAGTTGCCAATGGAACAATCGCAGGATTTGGGCCAAATTCCTATGTTTTAGCGATTAACGCCCTCAAAGCCCTGTTGGGCTAAGGCAAAAGCCCGCATTAATTACGGGTATCCTTAACCCCTTGCCGTTGGTTTTCAGCGGCCGCAATCAATTACCTACAGATATGAGTGGAGCTTTTACCGTGGCAACAACAGCTGATCTAAAAAATGGAATTACTCTCGACATCGAAAGCCAGTTGTGGACGGTTATCGAGTTTCAGCATGTGAAGCCGGGTAAGGGTCCAGCATTCGTGCGCACAAAGTTGAAATCTGTTTTAACTGGCAAAGTTATTGATCGTACATTTAACTCAGGTGTAAAGATTGAAATCGCAATTCTTGAAAAGCGCGACATGCAGTACTTGTACAAAGAGGGCGATGATTTTGTATTTATGGACAGCAAAACATTTGACCAGATGACTATTTCGGAAGCAGTTGTTGGGGATATGGCTAACTACATGCTAGAAAATACCGATGCAGTAGTGGCCGTAAATGAAGGCAATCCTCTATATATTGAGTTGGCCGCTTCTGTTCCTTTGCGCATCACTTACACCGAACCTGGAATACAAGGAGATCGCTCCTCAGGTGGAACAAAGCCAGCAACAGTTGAAACTGGTATCGAAATTCAAGTCCCACTATTTATCAAGCAAGATGAGATCGTCATGGTTGATACTCGCGATGGGTCATACCAAGGCCGCGCTAACTAGTGTCAGCTAGAAGTAAAGCCCGCAAACAGGCTCTGGATTTACTCTTTGAGTCTGATATCCGCGGAACTAATGCAGTTGAGACTCTCAATCTTCGCGATGTTGTAGAAGAAGGTCCGGATGCACGGCCTATCCGCGAATACACAAGGACTTTAGTTACAGGCGTCAGCGATAACGCTCGCAAAATCGATGAGCTAATTACAACCTATGCACAAGGTTGGGATATGGATCGATTGCCAAATGTGGACCGCAATATTTTGCGTTTGGGAATTTATGAAATCCTTTGGGCAGCTGATATTCCAGATAGTGTTGCAATAGATGAATCTCTAGATTTAGCTAAACAACTCTCCACTGATGATTCTGCCGGCTATATTCACGGCGTTTTGGGGCGAATCGCATCTCTTAAAGACAATATCTCTATTTAACTAATATCAGTAATCCCTGAGCAATTAGGTATTCACGCAGTTCCTGAGAGTTACATCCAATTGAGATGGTCAAATATTCGCAATCTTTATCTCGAAGTGATAAAACCTGACCGTTGAAATCTTGGCGGGCTTTAATAATTCCTACGATGAAGGATGTAATTATCTGAAGTGTGAGTGGACTTTGTTTTTCTACGTTTAGAGTTTTTAAACGACGTAAATCAATAATCATTTTCTCCGATTTTGCGAGGATTTCACTTTTTCCAGTCAGTAAATAGGCCAGAGGCACCTCATAGAATGCAGCGATCTGAATCGCTTTCTTTATTGTTAATGCTCGATCACCGCGCTCATATGAACCCAAGGAGATTGCATGCAAGCTGCCTTTGCTTTGAAGTTCAATCTCGGCCAACGTTAGCTCTCTAGAACGGCGAAGGGCGCGCAAACGTGCGCAAATCTGCTGTAACTCTTGATCCATAAGGGTGATCGTAGGCAAGGAGTGGAACACGGCTCGGCCGATATCCACAGGCAAAGCTCGCCCAGTGCTATAGTCGGCCACGCATCCTTTAACGACCCATTCTGCGAGGTGGGGAAGGAGATTTACATGAGCATTGCCCTGTCCGCCCAGGATATTTCACGTGCGTTGACACGTATTTCCCATGAGATTCTTGAACGAAATCATGGATCAACCGAGTTAACTATTTTAGGAATTCCAACCCGTGGGGCTCATCTTGCCTCCAGAATCGCTCACATAATGAGCGGTATCGAGGGGCGCGAAATAGCCTGTGGAACCCTGGATATCACCATGTACCGCGATGATCTTCGTTTGCGCCCGCCTCGCCCAATCATGCTAACTTCAATTCCACCTATTGGTATCGAAGGCCGAGATGTCATCTTGATTGACGATGTGCTTTTTTCAGGCCGAACAATCCGCGCAGCCTTAGATGCACTTGGTGAGGTTGGAAGACCTCGTAGTGTGCAACTGGCAGCCCTTGTTGACCGCGGACACCGTCAACTTCCTATCCGCGCGGACTATGTTGGAAAGAATCTGCCCACATCACCGACCCAATCAGTCAAAGTGCAGTTAATTGAGATCGACGGAATAGATGAAGTTGTCATTGAAGGCGAGGCAAACTGATGCGCCATTTATTATCAATAAGTGATCTCAATGCAACAGAAGCGGTTGGAATTCTTGATACGGCAACAGAATTAGCCAGAATTAGTGATGGACAAGTAAGAAAACTTCCCACTTTGCGAGGGCGAACAATTGTCAATCTATTTGCTGAAGATTCAACTCGTACTCGAATCTCATTTGAAGCTGCAGCTAAAAGATTATCTGCAGATGTAATTAATTTCTCAGCTAAAGGCTCAAGTGTTAGTAAGGGCGAATCTTTAAAAGATACGGCGCAGACTTTGCAAGCTATGGGAGCTGATGCTGTAGTGATTCGACACAGTGCCTCAGGTGCTGCGCAAAGATTGGCCGACCTGGAGTGGATGTCAGGCAGTGTTATCAATGCTGGTGATGGGACACATGAACATCCCAGTCAAGCGCTTTTGGATGCATTCACGATACGCAAGCATCTTGGCAAGGGTGGTAAAGATTTAGCTGGATTAAGAGTTGCAATCGTAGGGGATGTACTGCATTCACGAGTAGCCCGTTCTAATGTCTTGCTACTTTCGATGCTAGGGGCTCAGGTTGTATTAGTTGCACCACCAACTCTTTTACCGGTCGGAATTGAAAATTGGCCAGCAACGGTTTCTTACGATTTTGACTCAGTGATACCAAATGTAGATGCCATCATGATGTTGCGTGTGCAAACAGAACGCATGACCGATTTGTTTTTTCCAAATACCCGTGAGTATTCGCGATACTTCGGCCTTAACTCAGAGCGGATGAAACTGATGTCTAAACATGCCATTGTGATGCATCCAGGGCCAATGAATCGCGGCTTAGAGATTTCTGCAGATGTAGCTGATAGCGCGCGCTCTGTGATTGTGGAACAAGTAACAAATGGCGTAAATGTACGTATGGCTATTCTCTATGTATTACTTGCTGGTGGACCTCTGGAAGTTGGTATGAATTAATGACTAATCAACGTTACCTTCTAAAGGGTGGAAATCGTCTTGGAACAACTCAAACCGATATTCTGATTAGTAATGGTCGAATCGAAAATATTGGAGTTGGGTTAGATCAAAATAACGTCACCGTTTTTGATGTTTCAGGCTCTGTGATTCTTCCTGGACTTGTAGATCTACACACTCACCTTCGCGAGCCAGGTCGCGAAGATTCTGAAACTGTTTTAACTGCCAGCAGGGCTGGAGTTAAAGGTGGCTTCACTGCACTATCTGCAATGGCCAACACATCACCAACTGCTGACACTGCAGGAGTAGTCGAGCAAGTGTTCAGACTAGGTCAAGAGGCTGGTTTCCTAGATGTTTTCCCTATCGGTGCGGTGACGCAAGGACTCAAAGGAGAACAGCTCTCAGAGATTGGCGCAATGGCAGATTCACTGGCTCGCGTCAGGGTGTTTAGTGATGATGGAAACTGTGTCTCTGATCCGTTAGTAATGCGAAGAGCACTGGAATACATTAAAAAATTTGATGGAGTTATAGCCCAGCATGCGCAAGAACCTCGATTAACTGTTGGAGCGCAGATGAATGAAGGAAGCGTTAGTGCGATTTTGGGACTCAAAGGGTGGCCGGCAATTGCAGAAGAAGCGATAATCGCCAGAGATGTTTTGTTAGCCGATCATGTGCAATCGCGATTACATGTTTGCCATGTGACCACTGCCGGTGGTGTAGAGATAATTCGGTGGGCCAAGGCTCGCGGAATTCAAGTAAGCGCTGAAGTCACACCACATCATTTATTACTCACTGATGATTTGGCCAGTACTTATGACCCGGTTTTCAAAGTAAATCCACCTCTTCGAACAACAAAAGATGTAATGGCTCTTCGAGAAGCATTATCCGATGGCACGATCGATATCGTTGCTACAGATCATGCACCACATTCAAGTGAGACCAAAGATTGTGAATGGCAAGAGGCAGCTTTTGGCATGATCGGTCTAGAGAGCGCATTATCAATTGTAAATAAGACAATGGTTCAGACCGCTTTATTGGATTGGGCTGGAGTGGCCGATCGCCTCTCCATCGCGCCGGCACGAATCGGTAGGTATCAAGAGCAGGGTCAAAAAATCGTTGTTGGTGCTCCAGCACACATCACTGTGATAAATCCAACGCTAAATTGGATCGTTGATCGTGATTTGGTTCTTTCGAAGAGTCGCAATACTCCCTACCATGGCTACGAATTACCTGGTTTGGTAACGCACACCTTCTTTCGCGGCCAGCCAGTTGTGATCGATTCGGTAGTAATAGACAAGGTGGCAAAGTAATGGCAGTTGCTTTTCTTGTACTTGATGATGGTCGCATCTTTGAAGGAAAATCATGGGGAGCAACTGGGAAAACTTTTGGAGAAGCGGTTTTTCAGACGGGTATGACCGGTTACCAGGAAACTTTAACTGACCCTTCGTATCACAAGCAGGTTGTAGTGATGACTGCGCCGCATATAGGCAATACTGGCGTTAATGATGCTGATAACGAGTCAGCAAAAATCTGGGTAGCAGGATTTGTTGTTCGAAACCCATCGACATTGACTTCAAACTGGCGTTCACAAAATGATTTGGAAACCGAATTAATTAACCAGAATATTGTTGGAATTCAAAATGTTGATACACGTGCAATTACCAGGCACTTGCGAGATCGCGGTGCAATGCGCGTAGGGATTTTTTCTAATATGGAACTCTCCCGTGAAGAGATGGTTGTCGAAGTACGTAAATCACCACAGATGTCAGGTGCCTACTTAGTTAAGGATGTATCAACACCAGCTACCTATGTAGTCCCTGCAATTGGTGAAAAGAGATACGTAGTCGCAGCTCTTGATTTGGGTATAAAGGCTGCTACTCCTCGAATGCTCGCAGAACGTGGAGTAGAAGTTCATATAATGCCCTTTGATTCATCACTTGCTGATATTCAAGCAATTAATCCTGATGGTGTCTTTTTATCAAATGGTCCTGGTGATCCTGCATCGATGACTGACACAATCGAACTCGTGCGTTCAATTTTAATTAAACAGATTCCTATTTTCGGGATTTGTTTTGGCCACCAAATTCTCGGTCGGGCCCTTGGGTTTGAGACTTACAAGTTGCAGTTCGGTCATCGTGGAATCAATCAACCTGTTATCGATAAAAACACTGGAAAAGTTGAAATCACGGCGCACAACCATGGTTTTGCGTTGAAAGCACCAACTGATGCTCAGTTCACTACTGTCTATGGTCCTGGCGAAGTTACTCATATCTGCTTAAACGATGGAGTCGTAGAAGGTTTACAACTTCTAGAAGGCCCAGCTTTCTCCGTTCAATACCATCCAGAAGCTGCAGCAGGCCCGCATGATGCGTCTTATCTATTTGATCGCTTCATTGATTTAATGTCAAAGAAGGCGAGAATCTAATGCCGCTAGATCCATCAATAAAAAGCGTTCTTGTAATTGGAAGCGGTCCTATAGTTATTGGCCAAGCATGTGAATTTGATTATTCTGGTACGCAGGCATGCCGAGTATTACGGGCCGAAGGTATACGCGTGGTGTTGGTAAATTCGAATCCAGCAACAATTATGACCGATCCCGAGTTTGCTGACGCAACATATATAGAACCGATCACGCCAGAAATTATTGAAAGAATTATCGCCTTTGAAAAGCCTGATGCAGTATTGGCGACTTTGGGGGGACAAACCGCCCTTAACGCAGCCATCGGTCTGTTCGAGCGTGGCACGTTAGCAAAGTATGGAGTAAAGCTCATTGGTGCTGATGTTGACGCAATCCAACGAGGTGAAAATCGCGAACTTTTTAGAGCGATTGTAGAAAAGGTAGGGGGAGAGTCGGCAAAATCCATTATCTGTCACACCATGGAGGAAATCTTCGCCGCCGTTGTTCAACTCAATTATCCAGTTGTCGTGCGCCCCTCTTTCACAATGGGTGGTCTCGGATCAGGTATTGCCTTCAATGAGCAAGAGCTACGTCAGATTGCCGGTGCCGGCCTTCGACACAGTCCAACATCTGAAGTTCTTCTAGAGGAATCCATTCTCGGATGGAAAGAATATGAACTTGAAGTCATGCGTGATCGAAAAGACAACGTGGTGATTGTTTGTTCTATTGAAAATCTAGATCCTATGGGCGTACATACTGGGGATTCCATCACAGTTGCACCAGCCATGACACTAACCGATGTCGAGTATCAAAAACTTCGCGATCTTTCCATGGATATTATTCGCGAAGTTGGTGTTGATACCGGTGGCTGCAATATTCAATTTGCTGTAAACCCAGATAACGGTCGCATAATCGTTATTGAAATGAATCCGCGAGTATCTCGTTCAAGTGCTTTGGCGTCTAAAGCGACTGGTTTTCCTATCGCAAAAATCGCCACGAAATTAGCTATCGGTTACACCTTGGATGAAATTCAAAATGATATTACGAAGGTCACCCCAGCATCATTTGAACCGACTTTGGATTACGTTGTCGTCAAAGTTCCCCGTTTTGCATTTGAAAAATTCGCTGATGCTGACCCACGCCTAACTACAACAATGAAGAGTGTGGGCGAAGCGATGGCTATTGGTCGCTCTTTTTCAGAAGCACTAATGAAAGCTTTGCGATCACTAGAGCGCAAGGAAGCGATATTTTCCTGGCCGCAAGTAAGTGAACAAGAGAAGCAAAATCTCTTAATCTCAATGACAATTCCTACTGAATATCGTCTGCAACAAGTTCAAAAATCTATGTGGGCCGGAGCTTCAATTGAGGAAGTTTTTGCCGCCACAAAAATTGATCCTTGGTACTTGCGTCAGATCCAGATTATTAACGAAAAGGCTCTAGCAGTTTCACAGCCTGGTGAATTAACTTCAGAATTTTTGCGTGATGCAAAGTCTGATGGTTTCTCGGATGCGCAAATTGCTGCACTTAGAGGTTTAAGCGAGGATGAAGTACGACGAGAACGACATCATCTAGGTATTCGTCCTGTCTATAAAACCGTAGATACATGTGCGGCCGAGTTTGAAGCGTTTACTCCGTACCACTACTCAAGTTATGAAGAAGAGAATGAAGTACGACCACGAACGACACCCGCAGTTATTATTTTGGGAAGCGGGCCAAATCGTATAGGTCAAGGAATTGAATTTGATTATTCGTGTGTGCATGCATCCTTTGTTTTACGCGAAGCCGGTTTTGAAACGATCATGATTAACTGCAACCCTGAGACTGTCTCTACCGATTATGACACTAGTAACCGTCTCTATTTTGAACCCTTGACACTTGAGGATGTGATTGAAGTTGTGCACGCTGAAACAATGGCGGGTCCAGTTCTTGGAGTAATCACACAGTTAGGCGGGCAGACACCACTTGGTTTAGCGGCTGGGTTAAAGGCTGCAGGAATCACCATTCTTGGAACGAGTCCGGATGCCATTAACTTAGCTGAAGAGCGCGGAGCATTTGGAAATATTTTGGCTGAGCAAGGACTAACGGCACCAGAGTTTGGAATGGCATCTTCGCAGTTAGAAGCGATAACAATCGCCCAACGCATTGGATATCCCGTTTTAGTGCGCCCATCATTTGTTCTTGGCGGCCGAGGCATGGAAATTGTTTACGATGATGCGGCATTAGGCGGATTTATCACTCGAGCTACGGATATCACTCCGGATCACCCGGTTCTTGTGGATAGATTTTTAGACAGTGCAATCGAAATAGATGTGGATGCTTTATTTGATGGCCATGAGCTTTTCTTAGGCGGAGTGATGGAGCATATTGAGGAAGCCGGTATTCATAGCGGAGACAGTGCATGTGTACTGCCTTCGATGACGGTTACACCACAACAACTACAAGAGATCCGTACGGCTACTGAAAAGATCGCACGAGGAGTAGATGTGCGAGGTCTGATTAATATTCAGTTCGCAATCGCTGATTCAAAACTTTATGTTTTGGAGGCGAATCCCCGCGCATCTCGTACTGTTCCCTTTGTTAGTAAAGCAACTGGCGTACCGCTGGCAAAAGCTGCTGCACGAATATCTGTGGGGTCAACAATTGCGCAGTTACGCGAAGAGTCTGTTTTACCTGCGCAAGGTGATGGAGTGGCTAAAGGAATTTCAGTTAAGGAAGCAGTACTACCTTGGAATCGTTTCCGTCGAACGGATGGTCGTGGTGTTGATGCTGTCCTTGGACCAGAGATGCGTTCAACGGGAGAAGTGATGGGAATTTCTCCAACATTTGGGGAAAGTTATGCGAAGAGTCAAATTGCAGCTTTTGGTCCACTCCCGAAATCCGGAACGGTTTTTATCTCTCTAGCCGATAAAGATAAAGAGTCTGGGATTATGCCGGCACAAGGCCTGCAGGAATGTGGATTTAGAATTCTCGCCACTGAAGGTACGGCATCGTTTTTGAGCAATCATGGCGTAACGTGCTTTACCGTTCGCAAAAACTCGGAAGGCACTGGCCCGATGGGCGAGCGAACTATCGTGGACATAATTAATTCAGGTGATATTGATTTAGTAATCAATACGCCAGTTGGCCGAGGTACACGTCAGGATGGTTGGTTGATTCGTACCGCATCAGTACAACGTTCTATTCCAATCATTACCACTACTGCTGGATTCAGTGCAGCTGTGGAAGGAATCCGCTTCTTGCAAGCAAACGAACTATCAATTAGATCCTTACAAAAATGGTTGGCTTGATAATGTCCTCTATTAATAAAAATGCTGCACAGATTCGAGCATCGGTTGTCAGTAATAAGCGCGTGGGTCAGTACCACCAGCTAATAATTAATATTGGCGACCTCGCCGGTGTATGCAAACCAGGTAACTTTGTTGCAATCAATGTTGGTGGAGAGAATTCACGGATGGTTTTGCGTCGAGCATTCGCTATTTCGCGAGTATCGGTTAGCGCAACTTTCGGTGGAACAATGGAGTTGATTGTTGCCCCACATGGACAAGGAAGTAAGTGGCTCTGTCAGCAAAATGAAGGTGCTGTTCTTGATGTAGTTGTTCCGCTAGGTAAAGCTTTTGGGATCCCTACCGAACCCGTGCAGGTGCTTCTTGTCGGCGGTGGTTATGGTTCAGCCCCTTTATTCGGATTAGCCGAAACTTTGAACACGCGCGGTTGCAGAGTTGATATGTTGCTTGGCGCGAGTACTGCTTCCAAAATTTATGCTCCTATGGAAGGTAAACGCGCTGTTAACTCGCTACGCATTTACACCGAGGATGGATCAATGGGCCAAAGAGGCCGCGTAACTGAACCAATTTCTGAACTAATTAAAGATCTCAATATCGCTGTTATTTATTCTTGCGGACCCATGGCGATGCTATCAGCAATCGATGAGATTACCCGTGGTACAGATGTTGTTCACCAATGCGCAGTCGAAGAGTCAATGGCATGCGGAATCGGTATTTGTATGACCTGCGTTTTACCTGTTGCAGATGAATCCGGAAATGTATCGATGCTTCGTTCATGTATTGATGGACCTGTTATGGATGGTTCTTTTGTTCAGTGGGATAAAGTGGGTAAAGCGCTATGAGCGTTGTAGATCTTTCAACAACCTTAGGAAATGCCTGGTTTCCTGCACCCACTTTCACAGCTAGTGGTTGTGCGAGTTCTGGTCGCGAACTGGCGCAGTTTTTTAATCTGCGAGATATGGGCGGCGTCGTTACAAAATCAGTCATGATGAAGGCACGTACTGGGCGTCCAACTCCTCGTATGGCCGAGACGCCTAGTGGCATGCTCAATTCAATTGGATTACAGGGTCCGGGTATAGATGCTTTCATTGCAAAAGATATCCCTTACCTTCTTGAACAAAAGGCTCGCATTATTGTTTCAATTGCTGGAGAAACCGTTGAAGAGTATTCGACTTTGGCGCGAAAACTTCGCTCAGTATCTGGAATCAGTGCCATTGAAGTTAACATTTCATGTCCCAACGTTGAAAATCGTGGACTAGTTTTTGCATGTGATCCTGAAGCTTCTCGACGTGTTATAGATGGAGTACGTCGTACTATCGGAGGCGAACTTCCCATCATTGCCAAACTTTCACCCGATGTCACTGATTTAGTTTCAATTGCACGAGGTGTGGTTGAAGCAGGTGCCGATGCTTTAGCTCTTATAAATACTGTTCTTGGAATGGTCATTAATATCGACACAATGCGCCCGCACCTGGGTGGAAAAACGGGAGGTCTTTCAGGCCCGGCGATTCGACCAATTGCAGTCCGTGCGGTGTATCAAGTACATGCGGCGATGCCGCAGATTCCAATTCTTGGAATGGGAGGAATCTCATCGGGTCGAGACGCGTTGGAGATGATCGCTGCAGGTGCAAGCGGAGTATCTATCGGTACTGCTAGTTTCGGAAACCCGACCGCGATAATGACTATTCAAAATGAACTTAAAGAGCTTTTAGCCGAAAAGGGATTTACGTCTTTACGTCAAGTAATTGGCTATGCCCATCGACCAGAGAGTGAGTAAGCCGTGGATAATTTAGCTCCGATTGTTCTGGCAATTGATACCCCTGACTTATCAATAGCTAAAGAGTGGGTAAAGGCCACCGATGGAGTTATTTCAGTTGTTAAATTAGGTTTAGAGTTTTACTTAACTTTCGGAAACGATGGAGTGCGTCAAATTGCAGATCAATGCAGCTCAGATATTTTTCTTGATTTAAAACTCCACGATATTCCGCATACGGTTAGCGGTGCGGCCCTAGCTGTGGCATCTCTTCGGCCTAAGTTTCTCACCGTTCATGCATCTGGTGGTGTCGCAATGGTTCAGGCAGCTACACAAGCGTTACCAGGTGTTCAGGTAACAGGTGTAACAGTTTTGACATCTTTAAGTGAACAAGATGTAAAGGATATTGGTTTTAAATCTCATGCACTCGATAGCGCAGTTGGACTAGCAAAGGTTGCAGTAGCCGGGGGAGCGCGAGCAATTGTCTGCTCGCCCTTGGAGATTCTGGCAATACGTGCCGTCGTTGGAGATTCGGTAACAATTATCACACCGGGGGTTCGACCGGCAGATTCTTCAGCCTCCGACGATCAAGCACGAACGATGACTCCCCGTGAGGCTATTGACCGCGGAGCAAATTTCGTAGTTATTGGACGTCCTATTACCTCAGCTTATGCGCAAGGCGCGCAAGCGATGCGCGAACGGGCGATAGAAATCGCGCAACAGATTCTCCACTAACTCTTGCAACGCTAAGATTAGGACTATGGGCGCGCCACCGAAATTGACTCCAGAGCAACGTAGTGCCGCTTTGCTTAAAGCAGCGGCATCTCGTAAACGTCGTGCTGAAATAAAGGGCAAGATAAAGAGTGCAAATTTCACAATTGATAATGTTTTAGAACTTGCTCAACAAGATGAAGCGATTGCAAAAATGAGAGTCCGTGAACTGCTTGAAGCACTCTCTGGGGTAGGAAAAGTCAGAGCTCAAACTTTGATGGAGAAGTTGAATATTTCTCCCACCCGTAGAATAGCTGGGTTGGGCCGTCACCAAATTAAGGAACTTCGAAACGAATTTATGAAAACAACACATGCAATAAAACCAGGAAAACTTCTTGTTCTTTCAGGTCCTGGGGGAGTCGGAAAAAGTACTGTGGCTGCGCAACTACGAAAATCGGGGGATTTTTGGGTCAGCGTTTCTGCGACTACGCGCACATCTCGAAACAATGAACTCAATGGAATTGATTACTATTTTATAGACGATGAAGAGTTTGATCGTCGAATTAAGCATGATGAGTTTCTGGAATGGGCGCAGTTTGCGGGCAACAGATACGGAACCCCGCGCGCAGAAGTTGAAGATGCTCTGAACCGAGGCGAAAATGTGCTTTTGGAGATTGAAATTGATGGGGCCAAGCAAGTTAAGTCCCACCTTCCTGCAGCGGTGCTGGTTTTCCTTGAACCTCCATCATGGGAAGAGTTAGTAGCAAGATTAGAAGGTCGAGGTACTGATGGTCCTGGTAGAAGGGCTCATAGGTTGCAATTGGCCCAAGAAGAGCTGGCGGCCGCCTCATTTTTTGACCATGTAGTCGTGAATGACTCTGTCGAGCGGGTTGTGGCTCAACTGGTATCATTGGCCTCTTGAGCCCGCAAACGGGTTCTCATGGCGAACTAAATCTGAGCGGGGACAATTATGGATGGCATCACAAATCCACCTATCGATGAACTTTTGGATAAAGCTGGCTCTAAGTACAGCCTTGTTTTGTATGCTGCAAAGCGCGCACGCCAAATCAATGCATATTATTCACAACTAGGTGAAGGTCTACTTGAATACGTCGGACCACTTGTTGAAACTCATGTTCATGAGAAGCCACTTTCAATCGCACTTCGCGAGATTAACGAAGGCCTTCTTACTATTGAAAATCTAGAACCAACCGCGTAAACCTCTGGTTACACATGTCCGCCACTGACCGTGAGGTTATTCTCGGTATTGGTGGTGGAATCGCGGCATATAAGTCGGCAGATCTCTTACGTCGTCTGCAGGAACAGGGTTTTTTAGTTACGGTTGTTCCAACTCCTTCCTCGCTCAACTTTGTAGGTGCTGCCACATGGCAGGCCCTTTCTCATCGTCCAGTAACCACGCAAGTGTGGGAACGAGTAGATGAAGTTCGCCATGTTTCTTTGGCCCAATTAGCACAGTACATACTTATTGCACCGGCCACAGCAGATCTCATAGCGCGATTAGCTGCTGGAAGGGCTGATGATCTTCTGACTAACTGTGTTTTAGCTAGCAATGCACCGAAAATGATTGTGCCTGCCATGCATACTTCGATGTGGACCGACCCCGCTACAGTCGCAAACGTTGCCACACTTCGAAAGCGTGGTTTTTATATTATGGAGCCGGCAGTGGGGCGTTTAACTGGATCAGATAGCGGACAAGGGCGCTTTCCCGAAACCAACGAAATCATTGCCGAATTTCTAGCTATAGCGCAAACAGCCCATGATCTTGATGGCAAGAACGTACTGGTAACTGCCGGTGGCACTCGTGAAGCTATTGATCCAGTTCGCTTCATCGGAAATCGATCCTCAGGCAAGCAAGGCATTGCAATTGCAAAAGCTGCAGCCGCACGTGGAGCCAATGTCGAGCTTATTGCGGCAAATATTGCAATCGAAAGCATTCCAGGAATAACAA
This sequence comes from uncultured Actinomycetes bacterium, assembly GCA_903825015.1. Classification (GTDB taxonomy): domain Bacteria; phylum Actinomycetota; class Actinomycetes; order Nanopelagicales; family Nanopelagicaceae; genus Planktophila. The sequence goes on along the minus strand of CAIJYZ010000067.1, from coordinate 10 downwards.
TCACTCATGT
>CAIJYZ010000066.1 GCA_903825015.1 uncultured Actinomycetes bacterium | reverse complement strand
TGCTCCAAAGAAGCGCAAGAAGGCAGCAGTTAAGAAGGCTGCTCCAAAGAAGCGCAAGAAGGCAGCAGCTAAGAAAGCTGCTCCAAAGAAGCGCGCTAAGAAGGCAGCAGCTAAGAAAGCTGCTCCAAAGAAGCGCGCTAAGAAGGCAGCAGCTCCAGCAGCAGCTCCAAAGAAGCGCCGCGCTAAGAAGGCAGCAGCTAAGTAATTAGCAATTAAAAAAACCCGCCACTTTATGTGGCGGGTTTTTTTATGCAGTTATTTTCTTAATTATTCTTCAATTACCTCTTTGCGCAATGAATCTTCAATGCGATTAAAAATCGCGGCTATCACTTCTTGATCAGCCTTAGTTAAATGATCAACAAATCTTGTTCGTACGCTTTCAACGTGATCTGGCGCTGCAGCAACGATTGCCTTCCATCCCTTTGCCGTCATCACGGCAAAATAACCACGTTTATCTGATGGACATGCCTCACGTTTTACCCAACCAGCTTTTTCCATAACTTTCATTCGATGAGATAAACGCGAGCGCGACAAGAGTGCGATTTCTGCAAGTTCACTCATGCGCATCTTTCGCTCCGGAGCATCACTTAACTGGGCCAAAATTTCATAGTCAGCCATTGATAAATCATGGTCCTCTAAATCACTATCGAGAGCTTCAAGCAAACGCCGACTAGCAATGATGTATCGCCGCCAAGCCTTCATTTCGGCAGTATTGAGCCATCTGGGTGCGGTAACGTTTTGGCCTGCCATGGCTAACAGTCTACGCTAACAGTTGAACTTTCAACTACTTTATTAAAGGGGTTATCTACGTGAACCTAGAAAAATCAGGGCTTGATTTTGGTCATAGGGATTTAGCCTTTCGCCCCCAAGATGATCTATATCGCCACTTCAATGGGGGTTGGCTCAAGAGCGTTGAGATTCCCAACGATCGAGCAAGTGATGGTGCATTTATAACTCTTCGAATCCAGTCCGAAGCCCGTGTGCGTGAAATTGTTGAAACGGCAACTGGCTCAGATGAAGCGACCAAGCTTTCTAACATCTATGCATCATTTATGGATTCAGCGGCCGTTGAATCCAAGGGCGCTAGCCCAATAGCGCCAGAGCTTTTAAAAGTTGATTCGATTAATACTCTTGAGGATTTTGTAACAACTCTTGCACAGCTTGAGGCCCATGGTGTTCATGGAATTTTTGGCACATTTATTTATGCCGATATGAAGGATGCTTCAACAAATATTATGTATCTACAGCAAGGAGGAATCTCCCTTCCTGATGAGGCTTACTATCGCGAAGAGAAGTACGCAGATATTCGCACCGCTTTCCTGGCCCACGTTGCCAGAATGTTTACTCTGGCGGGCATTGAAAATGGTGATCAACTTGCAGCCATAATTCTGGCCCTTGAAACTAGCGTTGCTAGCCATCACTGGGATCAAGTTAAAGATCGCGACGCAACTCTTACTTACAACAAATTAAATCGCAGCGAAGTAATGGCGCTAATGCCGGTATTTGATTGGGATCGCTACTTAAGTGATGGGCAAATTCCATCGATTGTGTTGGACTCGGTCATTGTTCAACAGCCATCTTTCTTTGAGGGCCTTGGCGCAATCCTTGAAAAATTCGATGCTGATGCTTGGAAGGCATGGCTCAAGTGGCAGATTATTAGCGGTGCTGCGCCTTACTTGTCGCAGGATTTCGTTAATGAGAACTTTGCCTTTTACGGCACAACTCTCTCTGGCACACCCGAACTTCGCGATCGTTGGAAGCGTGCAGTTTCAATGATTGAAGGCTCACTTGGAGAAGCCGTTGGAAAGGTCTATGTCCAAAAGTACTTTCCGCCCGAAGCTAAAACCCGGATGGAAGCTTTGGTTGCCAATCTCATCCAAGCCTACGAAGTCAGTATCCAAAGCCTTGAATGGATGGGTCCTGAAACTAAAGTAAAAGCCCTTGAAAAGCTTGGCAAATTCCGCCCGAAGATCGGTTACCCAGATAAGTGGCGCGATTACAGTGCATTAGAAACAACTGCCGATGATCTTTATGGAAATGTTGGTCGAGTAATTAAGTTCCAACGCGACTTTGAAATCGCAAAAATTGGAAAACCTGTAGATCGCGACGAATGGCATATGGCTCCACAAACTGTTAACGCTTATTACAACCCAGTAATGAATGAGATTGTTTTTCCAGCCGCGATTTTGCAGCCTCCATTCTTTGGTCTAACTCATGACGATGCCGTTAATTACGGTGGAATCGGGGCAGTTATTGGCCACGAGATTGGTCATGGCTTTGATGACCAGGGCTCTAAATATGATGGTGACGGAGCGCTCAATAACTGGTGGAGCGATGCCGATCGCGAAGCTTTTGAAATCCGCACAAAAGCACTTATTGCTCAATACGATGCCTTATCCCCCGAAGAAGCATCCGATATAAATGTCAATGGTGCTTTAACCATTGGTGAAAATATCGGTGACCTTGGCGGCCTTGCAATTGCATATAAGGCCTACAAAATTTCTTTGGAAGGTCAACTGGCACCAGAGATTGAAGGGGTGAGCGGTGATCAACGGTTCTTTTTTGCGTGGGCTCAAGTCTGGCGCGCAAAGGTCCGTCCAGAAGAAATGCGCCGTCGCATCGCAACAGATCCTCACTCCCCTGCCGAATTTCGCTGCAATCAGATTTTGAAGAACTTCACTGCCTTCTATGAAGCGTTCAGCGTCACCGACAAAGATGCACTCTGGCTTGATATGCCATCAAGAGTGCAGATTTGGTAATTCGATGAGTTTCTCTTTTGATATCAAATACGCAAAAGAAAACTCTTTGGCGCGCGTTGGAACCATCAATACTCCCCATGGGCAGATTCAAACTCCGGCCTTTATTCCAGTAGGTACAAAAGCCACAGTTAAATCAGTTCTTCCAGAAGCGATGGCCGATCTTGGTGCACAAGCACTATTAGCAAACGCCTATCACCTGTACTTACAGCCTGGGTCTGATGTTTTAGATGAGGCGGGCGGTTTAGGCGAGTTTATGAATTGGCCTGGACCAACTATTACCGATTCGGGTGGTTTTCAAGTTTTATCTCTTGGAGTTGGTTTTAAAAAAGTTTTAGCGATGGATGCGCAAACTTTTCGTCGAGATGATGTGATTGCAGATAACAAAGAGCGCTTGGCCCACGTCGATGATGAGGGCGTAACGTTTAAATCCCATATCGATGGTTCAATGCATCGATTTACGCCAGAGATTTCCATGAAGGTGCAGCACGAAATAGGCGCCGACATTATGTTTGCATTTGATGAGTGCACCACTTTGCACAACACCCGCCCTTACCAAGAGTTGGCGATGGATCGAACTCTGGCTTGGGCGGTGCGGTGCTTGGACGAACATAAGCGCTTAACGCAGCAGCGATCAGATAAGCCTTATCAGGCTCTTTTTGGGGTTATCCAAGGGGCTCAATATGAAGATCTTCGCCGAAAAGCTGCCACAGATTTAGGTGGCCTTGAATCTTCGGGGCAAAGCTTTGATGGCTTTGGAATTGGAGGCGCTTTAGATAAAGATTCCCTTGGAACAATCGTTTCTTGGGTCAATCAAACGTTACCTGAAAATAAACCAAAACATTTACTTGGAATCGGCGCTCCAGAAGATCTATTTATCGGTGTAGAAAATGGAATCGATACCTTTGATTGCGTTTTAGCATCGAGAATTGCACGTACAAGTGCGGTGTACACGATGGAGGGGCGTTTTAACCTGTCTAACAGCGGTTTTAAGCGCGATTTCACGGCAATAGACGATGAATGTGACTGTTATACGTGTACGCACTACACACGGGCTTATATGCACCACGTGTTCCGCGGTAAAGAAATTATTGCGGCAACGTTGGCAACGATTCACAATGAGCGATTTATTGTGCGCCTTGTCGATCAGATGCGCCAAGCATTAATCGATGGAAATTTTGCCGATATGAAAGCTGATTTCATGGGCCGATACAAACATCGAAGTGGTCAAGCCCACGACTAATATTTAAGGGGTTTTATCGGCTAACTTGCCGACCGTTGTCCATCCACCAGGAACCATCTCGAGCGCCTCATCAGGGCCCCAAGCATCATCGAAATATGGGTGCAGTTTTGTTGGGCTCTTCAAAATAGAATCGAGAATCTGCCATGACTGAAGCACTGCATCGATTCGAGTAAATCGGAAGTGATCACCAACAATTGCAGCATCCAACAAACGCTCATAGGCCTCTTTGCGTTGACCAAGAGCTGCGGCAAACTCAACAGTTAAATCGACAGTATTAGTTACCAATGCAGATCCTGGAGCCTTGGCTTGAAGCGATAAATCAACACCATCATGACGGCCCATTCGAAAGCGGACGATATTTGGCTCAGGGGCAGGTTCGCCTTTTGCCGTAAAAAGTTGGCGAGGTGGCTGCTTAAATTCAACAACAGCTTCCATAGTTGTCTCGGCCATTTTCTTGCCAGTGCGAAGATAAATCGGAACTCCGGCCCATCGCCAGTTATCAATAAATAAACGCATCGCAACAAATGTTTCAGTCTGTGAATGTTCGGCAACGCCAGCTTCTTCTAAATAGCCCACGTACTGCCCGCGGACTACGTTTTCAGGGGTTACATCACGCACGGCAGATAAGACTTTAATCTTTTCATTTTGTAGCGCTGCTGCACCCATATCGATTGGTGGCTCCATCGTCAGCATTGTTAAAACCTGCAGCAAGTGGTTTTGCAACACATCTCTAGTTGCGCCAACTTCATCGTAGAACTTTCCACGACCTTCAATTCCAAAATCTTCAGTCATTGTGATCTGGATATTTGAAATGTAGTTACGGTTCCAGACTGGCTCAAAAAGCGTATTAGCAAAGCGGAAAACCAGTAAGTCTTCAACTGATTCTTTGCCCAGGTAATGATCGATGCGATAGATCTGATCTTCAGGAAGGAGTTTTTTTAGGGAATCATCTAATGCGATCGCTGATTCAAGGTCACGACCAAATGGCTTTTCAACAACAACGCGAGCGCTCTCGGTAAGCCCCACAGCATTTAGCCCTTTAGTGACATCAGCAAACATTCCTGGGGCAATAGCCAAATAGACGACTGGTAGGTCAAAGCCAGATAGCGCATCTTGGAGTTTTTCGAAGGTACTTGGCTCTTTGTAATCACCTACTACTAGCTGCATCTCATCGAGCAGGTTCTTCAGAACTCTCTCATCAACAATCTGGCCCAAGGCTTCGTTGCGATCGCGAATTGATTTTTCAACGGTGGCCTTGAACTCATCTTGAGTCCACTTAGATGAAGCAACGGCAAATACAGGAATCTCTAATTCACCAGCTTCTTCCATTTCATAGAGAGCTGGGAACAATTTCTTTTTCGCTAAATCACCGGTTGCTCCAAAGAGAACCAGTACATCGGCACGTTTCAATTAATTGCCTTTTGGCTTTTCATTGTGCCCGCCAAATTTATAACGCATTGCGCTCAAAGTTCGGTTAGCAAAATCATCGTTACCGCGTGATGCAAAACGTGAATATAGAGATGCGCTCAACACATGTGCAGGAATTCCCGCTTCCAAAGCAGCCTGAACGGTCCATCGACCTTCACCGCTATCGCTTACTTCGGTTGAGTACTCACTTAGTTCGCTGCTCTCTTGCAAAGCTTGGGCCGTTAGGTCAAGAAGCCAAGAAGCAACAACGCTTCCACGGCGCCACACCTCAGTTATCTCTGGGATATTCAAATCATAAGCTGGTGTCATTTCATCAGCTGCATCAAAGATTGCAAGGCCTTCGGCAAAGGCTGCCATCATTCCGTATTCGATTCCATTATGAACCATCTTTACAAAGTGACCTGCACCTGCAGGTCCGCAATGTAAGTATCCATATTCACTCTGTGATGGTTGCCCTGTGCGTCCTGGAGTGCGATCAGCGGCTTCAACTCCCGGTGCTAACGCTTTGAAGATTGGATCTAAAGATTTAACAGTTGTTGCTTCTCCGCCGATCATCAAGCTGTAGCCACGTTCTAGGCCATAAACGCCACCACTTGTACCAACATCTACAAAGTTAATTCCTTTTGCCGCCAACTTTTTAGAATTAACAACATCATTTTTGTAATAAGAATTGCCGCCATCGATAATTGTGTCACCGGGGCTTAGGTGTTCAGCAACTGCTTCGATTGTTGAGTCGGTTACGTGAGCAGGGACCATGATCCAGACTGTGCGCGGAGTAGGAAGCGCTGCAGCCAACGCTGCTAAATCTGTCGCTGGAGTAAAGCCCTCAGTTGCTAAAGCTTCAATTGCATCGGGACTAACATCGTGAACCACTGCTGTGATTCCTGACTTACCTAATCTGCGAACAATATTTGCGCCCATACGGCCCAAACCGACCATAGCAAAGTTAACTGTGCTCTCCATGGCCAAAGTCTACTCTGAGAAAAACGCCTCGGTATCTACGAATAATCGGGTCACCTGTGTCGCCATAACATGACCAGCGGGAATTGATTGATCACCTTCGACAATCTGGCTTACAGCCGGGGCCTTGGCTTCACCAGTGGCAATAATCCAAACTTCATCAGATGCATTGATGTAATTCATAGAAAAAGATACGCGCTGTGGGGGCGACTTTGGGGAATCAGTAATTGGAATAGCTCGCGCAGTTAGGCCTATCTCATTTTTGCTGTCCCAATGATTTGGAAACAGCGAAGCAACATGGCCATCTGGGCCAAGTCCCAAGACGCAGATATCCATCGCGATATCTTGCAGTTCGGCTTCATATGCCGCGGCCGCTTCGATGACATTAACGCCATCGTCAGTTGATTTCACTTCATGAACCGTGACTGACGCGTTTTTCAATCCAGTACGAACCGGCTGAGAATTTCGAAGTGGACTATCTGCTGTATCAAAACGTTCATCGCTAAACCAGATATGGAGCCCGCTTAAATCAGCGTCGTTGGCATTTAGTTTTTCAACTAATGCATCTGCAAACTGTCCACCTAGAGTTCCACCGGTAAGTGCAATGTGACACATACCTTTTTCAAGCAAACGAATCGAAATAAGCTCCACTGCCTCTATAGAAGTAGCTGAAATTAATGCAGGAGCATCTGCATACATTGAAATATCTAAATCATCATTCATCGTGAGACAACTTTCGGTAGGTTCCAATTAAGTTTGATTGATATTTCTCGGACCAGGACAACAGTTAATCCTGCGATTATCGCAGTTGCGGCCTCATCCACTTCTAATTGGGTAAGCAAAAGATAGACAAGGCCACCGGCCAATGCGCTGGTGCCAACGGTTTCGCGGTGAAGTAAAACTGGTTGCACTTGGCACAAAATATCTCGAAATAATCCCCCAGTAACCGACCCAACAATTGCCAGTACCAGCGCGGCCAAGAAAGGTGCATCATGTGTGATCGCAAATTGGGCACTTGAAACCGTAGCGACTCCTAAACCCAAAGTGTCGAGTGAAAGTGCGAACCTTCCGACTTCCTGTTTCTTTCCAATTGCAATAGTAATTATCACGGCCGCGATTATTGGAAAAAATAACCATGGATGCTGAATCCATGGCGGGCGTTGGCCCATGAAGATATTACGGAGCGTGCCACCAGAGATTGACGCGATTGCCGCAATAAGTAAAATTCCACCGTAATCAAGGCCTTTATTTGCAGCAACGCGTGCGCCAACTAATGCAAAAGCAAAAGTTGAAACAAGGTCTAGCGCATAAACGAGAAGCTCTAGATCCACAAGAACTTACTTCTTGGCAGCTAGTCGAGCCTCGCGACGAATCCGCTGTTCTGCTGGGTCTGGAACAGGAACGGCTGAAATCAAACGACGTGTGTAGTCATTCTTTGGGTTTTGCAAAATTGCATCTCGGTCACCTTCTTCAACAAGCAAACCATTTTGCATTACAGCAATACGGTGAGACAAAATGTCAACGACGGCTAAGTCATGGCTGATAAACAAGCAAGCAAACTTTAACTTCTCCTGAAGTTCTTGCAGCAGATCAAGGAAACGTGCTTGTACTGAAACATCAAGTGCCGATGTTGGTTCATCGGCAATAAGAAGATCAGGTGTAAGCGCCAATGCGCGCGCAATACCTACACGTTGGCGCTGACCACCAGATAGTTCGTGCGGATAACGGTTGCGATAACTGCGTGGGAGTTCTACCTGATCCAACAAATCTTCAATCATGTGGGCTAGTGCATCGCCTTTAGCAATTTTTGCCAAGAAGATGGGTTCGCCAATTGATTCTCCAATTGGAAGACGGGGGTTAAGCGAGCTGGCAGGGTCCTGGAAAACAATTCCAGTATGGCGACGGATCGATGAAAGATCTTTTTGAGTTGCATGACTTATATCTTTGCCAACAATCTCGATCATTCCATCTTTGATTGGAATCAATCCAATTGCTGCACGGCCAACAGTTGTCTTTCCAGATCCAGATTCGCCAACTAAACCAACGATTTCACCTGGATAAATCTCAAGGTTGAAGTTCTTAACAGCAGTAAATGCTGGGATACGACCACGTTTTGGATATTCAATGGTTACATCAGTCAACTTTAAGACGGGCGCAGGCTTAGCGTTTTCTGAATAAGGCAACGCGCGTTTTTTACTTGAACCCAACTTAGGAACTGCTCCAAGAAGTTGCTGCGTATATGGATGCTGTGGGTTATTAAAGATTTGATCAGCGGTGCCATGTTCGACAGTGATTCCATCTTTCATAACCAAAATCTCATCGGCCATATCGGCAACAACGCCCATGTCATGGGTGATCAACAAAATCGCTGAATTTAACTTGTCTTTTAGTCCACGCATTAAATCAAGGATTTCAGCTTGAACTGTCACATCTAAAGCAGTTGTCGGTTCATCTGCGACCAAAAGACCAGGATCACATGCCAGTGCCTGCGCAATCATTGCGCGTTGACGTTGACCACCTGAAAGCTGATGAGGGTATTTATTAATTGATTTCTCTGGATCTGGAATATCAACCAAAGTAATAAGTTCGAGTGCGCGCTCATGTGCTTGCGTTGGGCCCATGTCAAAGTGGTTACGCAAAGTTTCAACAATTTGGAAACCAATTGTGTACACAGGATTGAGCGCAGTCATCGGCTCTTGGAAAATATAAGCTACTTCGCGCCCACGGAATTTGCGTAATGTCGCGGCGTTAGCATTAAGCATTTCCTCTTGCTTAACTTGAACACTTCCTGACATACGTGCATTAGATGCAAGTAGAGACATCAAACCGAGGGCAGTCGTTGATTTACCTGAACCTGATTCACCAACGATGGCTGTTACTTTGCCCGCGTTAAGCTCGAGATTCATATCGATTACTGCTGGATACCAAACCCCATCAACCCAGAAATCAACGTTGAAATCACTGATCTTTAAGACTTGCTCAGACATGTGATGCCTCGACCTTCTGTGACAAGATTGGTGTGTGAGTAACCTTGATATTTTCCGACCCCACAGCAGCGTTTTTGCCGCTTTCGTTGCTTACATTGCTATCGCAGTTATGGTTATTCAAACTTTCTTCAGTAGTGACTTGCATGGCTGCATAGTCGCAGCAGCTTGGGGTACTTTCGCAGCAACTTTGAGCTACTTGATTCTGCACAGACCAAAGGTCGAACTCTTTGATGAGGGAATCAGAATCACTAATCCATTTGATCAAATCACTGTGGGTTGGCAACGCGTTGAAAGCATTGACGCCAAATACACTATGAGTATTCAAGTTGGAGACAAAGTTATTTATGCTTGGGCAGCTCCGGCTCCCGGCAGGTACCACAGCAGAACTATCCATCCCAGCGAAATCAGAGGCATGGATATTGGTATCGATGGACTTATTCGTCCGGGTGATAGTCCTAGAACTCACAGTGGTGCTGCGGCTTATCTTTCCATCATGCGACTGAAGAGTTTTAGAGACGCGGGACGTACGAACGGTTGTGACAGCAGCGTGATTGTTAACAAAAATGGTCTGTCCATTTTGGTTATCAGTTGCTTGCTGGGAGTGTTCTTTAATATCTACCACTTTTAAGCACCAGCCTTTTTAACTACTTTGGCACTTTCGCGATCCTTCTTAGTGATTCTGCGGCGTTGACGTGGATCAAACGCGTCACGCAAACCATCACCAATAAAGTTAATACTTAATGCAATAGTGATGATGAAAAGACCTGGATACCAGAACAGCCATGGACGTGTTGTAAATGAATCCTGGTATTGGCTAATCAAAAGACCCAGTGAAACATCGGGTGCAACAACACCAAAGCCAAGGTAAGAAAGCGCGGTTTCAAGCAATATCGCACCTGACATCAACAATGTTACTGACACGATGATTACACCGACAGCATTTGGCAAGATGTGCTTAAAGATAATGCGGCGGTTGCTAGCTCCAGCAACGCGAGCAGCATCAACAAATTCACGTTCGCGAAGGGTTAAAAACTCACCGCGAACAAGACGAGACAAGCCCGTCCACGAGAATAAACCTAAGTAAAACGCAAGGAATCCAACTCCAAGGTTGCCGAAGTGATAACCCACAACTGAACCGATGATGATCGCTGGAATTGTGATGATGAAATCTGTAAAACGCATCAAGACTGCATCAATCCAACCGCGGTAAAAACCCGAAATTGAGCCAACAATGGTTCCAATGGTTCCACCGATCATCCCAATTACAAACATAACCATGATCGAACGTTGTGCTCCGCGCATAACAAGTGCAAAGTAGTCGCGACCAATATTGTCCTGTCCAAATGGGTGTTCACCTAAACCAAAACCAGCTCCCCCTAAGAACTTAGGTCGAAGTGAAAACGTGGGACAGCCAACCAAACCTTCTTTGCAACCTTCTGCTCGAAGTTCAGGCAAATCTTCCGTGTTGTAATGCCACCATCCTGGAACTTTAAATGGGCCAATCTTTTGATCAAGAGCCGTGAAGACAAATAGCACCAATCCAAGGATTACAAACAGTGAAGTCATGGCACCGCGGTGTCGCACAAATCTGCGCAGAACAATCTGACCTTGGCTTAAACCTTCGGTTTCTTTATTAAAGATTGCGTTTTCGCCGCCATCTTGAGTTGTGGTTTCGACAGCTACATTTTTTTTCTTAGCCATGATCTACCCCTTTCCTGCGCGGATGCGCGGATCGAGCGCTGAGTACAAGAGATCAGCTACTAAGTTGGCAAGGACTGAAAGTGTTGCGGTAATAAAGAAAACCGACATCAAAAGATTGAGGTCGAAGGTATTGATTGCTTTATTAAATAAAGTACCCATACCAATCCAACCAAAGACTCGTTCAGTAATGATTGCTCCACCGATCAGACCGGCAAAGTCCACAACCATGATTGTTGTCAGAGGAATCATCGTGTTACGGAAAGCGTGACGCATGATTACGGTGCGCTCATTCAAACCTTTTGCGCGAGCTGTACGAATGTAATCTTGATTTAAGACTTCAAGCAAAGTTCCGCGGGAATAACGGATGTAGCCTGCAAATGAGATAAGAGTTAAAGCGATCGTAGGTAAGATCATATGAACCAGAATATCTAGCCAAGAAAACCAGAAATTACCTGGTTCAAGCAGCGGATTTACTTGCCCAGATGTTGGAATAGGGCGGTAATTAATAGCATCTGTGGCCATGTATGGATTCCATGTCTGCATAAATTTATCTAGCAGCGTGATAAGTCCGATTAGAAATCCCGTAATTGCCGCAGTACGAATCGTTGGTCCACGATCGATTTTTGCAAATTTAAGTCCAACGGCAAAAGCAATTGCAATTGTCGTGATTAACTGACCAAGAATGAGCAAACCATTTGCATGGTTATCAAATAGCCATTGATTTGGGTAGTACAAGACAAGGGCAATAACAGCCATGGTTTGAGCTGATCGCAGGGCAGCTTTATTTTGTAAACCTGTTGAAATCTGCGTGACACCATAAGCAATTCCGATTGAGATTCCGAAAACAACAATTGGGCCAAGTCCTGGCTTAATGAACCAAGATGTCTGGCTTAGCAGAGTAAGCAATGCGCCAGTACCTACAGCAACCGTTCCAAAAATCTGCCAAACGCGTTTGCGGTCTCCGCTAATAACAGCTGCCCAAATGACACCACTTGCCGCGCTTAAACCAATGATCCAACCAACTGGAATCTGGGGGTTGGCCAAAAAGTTATTGAATTGGATCGCAAGGAACTCTTTAAGAAGAACTGCAACCCAGAAAATTGGCAGTGAGAACATCAAAAATGATACAAAAGTCATTGCGTAATCGAAGCGGCTATATTGACGAAGCGCCGTCACGATTCCAATAGTGATACCTAAAACAATAGCTGTAATTGTTGCTAAGAAAACTAAACGAATTGTTGTTGGAATAGCGGTTGCAATTACAGAAGTAACTAATTGCGCATCACGCGTCTTTCCAAAATCAATGTGGCCGGTGATCCCAGCCAAGATTCCTTTGAGCCATAAGAAGTAGCGAAGTGGAGGCGGAACATCAAGCTGCAATGTACGAGTCAGTGCGAGCATCTGTTGTTTAGCATTGGGCTCAGTTGAAGTGCGTAGCGCTTCAAGTGGGTCGCCAGAGATTGCAGCTAAGTTATAGAGAATAAAGCTGGATCCAAAAAGGATGACGCTGAGAATTCCTAGACGTCTAAAGATATAAGCGAGCATGTGCCCTTAATTCCTCCTCGAATCAATCAATCATGGAAAACCGTGCGGAGCCAAGAGTAAAGGCAAGTGGTGCTCAGAATCTCTTCTAAGCACCACTTGCCGTCTACATTTTTAAACTAGAGCTAAAAAACTAGATCGTTAGATCTAATTTCTTAGTAGTGCCACTCCCAGTAGTTCCAAACCAAGTTAGGTGTCAACGGTGCTGGCTTGATACCGACAAGGTCTGAGTTAACTGCTGTAGCAGCTGGGTGCTGGAAGATAGGTAGAGAAACTGCATCTGCCATTAGCAAACGCTCTGCCTGAATGTACTTCGCAGTGATCTGTGAATCTGGCAACTTGATTTCAAGTGAGTGCAAGATTGTATCTAGAGCAGCATTGTTGTAACCAAGGAAGTTATTTCCGCCATCGCTCTGGAAGTTTGCATTTGTACCAGTCTGAGTAACTGAAGATGGGCACCATGCGAAGAATGCTGCATCGTACTTACTGTCATCTAGGTGACCAGACCATCCTGAAGTACCAGCTGTATTGACATCAAAACCTGCCTTAGCAAGTGCTGCCTTTACAAGTGCTGCTTCATCGGCACGACGCTGGTTAGAAGGTTGTCCCCAAAGAAGTGTGATCTTTACAGATCCGCTTCCAGCTTTAGCTGCTGGGTAGTACTTCTTTACCAATGCAAGTGCTGTAGCTGTGCGCTTTTCCTGTGTTCCAGCGGTGTACTTAGAGACACCGTTTGGTCCAACAATCTTTGAGTACGCAGCTTCACCTGGAAGTGTGAACAATGAGTTCACAACAACAGCGTTTGAGTTAATTGGCTTGATTAACTTAGCGATGATTTCATCACGTGGGTATGCAAGCAAGAACGCTGTACGTAGATCCTTACCCTTTTGTCCGCTTGAAGCAGCAAATGGGCCGTTATATGAATCAGTTGCACCAGAAGCTACACCGACACGAACATCGACGTGCTCGTAGCATGCGCTAACTCCACCAATAACAGTTACACCCTTGATCGCCTTCAACTGCGCTACTGCGTCAGCTGTTGGTTGACCCTGGTAAACATCGATTTCCTTGTTAGCTAGAGCCTGAGCAGCTGCAGTTCCATCTGACATGAACTTGAAAACGATTGTTTCAATTCCTGATGTCTTTGGACCTGAGTTGTACTTAGGGTTTAGCTTCAAAGTTACATTCTGATCAGCAACTGCTGAATCAACCAAGAATCCACCGTTGCTTACAAGAAGCAGTGGGTTTGTCTTGTCGTTGATTGAGTTGATGTTGAAATCTTCAGACCAGACTTTGCCGTACTTCTTAAGTGCAGCAGAATCCTTATTTTGGAATGCCTTTACGAAGCGATCACGTGCAGCCTCGTTTTCAGCAACAGTTCCAAGCTTTGTCTTTCCTTCAGCCATTAGAACAAGAGCGTGAACCGCTGTTGGTCCTGGGCCGTAGAGCTCCCAATCTGGAATCTTCTTGTTGAATCGAAGAGTTACAGACATGTGATCTGATGAAAGTGTTGGCTCACCAACGATTGAGTTGTCGTATACGCCGCCGTATCCAAGTGCATTAAAGCCTGGAACCTGCTTTGTATCTGTTGGATCACCAAGGCCTGAAGCCTTTGAGTAATCTGAGCTAGAAAGAATGTGGCTTAGTAGAAGGTCTTCACCAGTGATTGGTGTGCCATCTGACCACAAACGTCCTGCGTTAACTGTGTACTGAACACGGAAATCAGTATTTGAGTTCTTTACAACTTTGAAAGTTCCGAAAGTTGTATTACGAACAAGAGCTTTCTTGTCATCGTAATAAACGAAACCTGAACCTGTTAGATAAGCGACGTCACTGTTAGTCACCAAGTTTGTATCTGGCGTACCTGAGTTAAGTGATGTCAGGGCATTGCTAGCCACGATAACTACAGTTGTACGTGTTGCTGCAACAGCAGGAGCTGCCACACCAAGAACGAGTGCTGTAACTGACGCAACTGCAAACGCGATTTTCGCGCTGCGATTTAACTTCATTTGTCCTCCTCGAGGGATAAGTAAAAACGTCTGTGGAGAGTCGACCTGCCCCATAGGCGCTTTTGGTGGAGTGAGTCTGCCCGAATTGCCCTTATAAATGCAACACGCTCATGATTTGCATGAGCGTGGCGTTTGTAACGATGTGGTTAATAAATAAGGTGAAAATTGTGTGGGTGATGGGGTGGTTCCTAGCTAGATTTACGGGCCGCCTCGATTTTTGCGCTCGTAAGTCGGGGGGCGGCCAAAATCCAGAGGAGCAAGCCCAGCGCCACTGATATTAAGTATGGTGCGCGAAGAGCATCTTCTCGAGATACGAAATGGGTCATAACAGCCACTAATCCTCCACCCACAAACATTCCGATTGGGATTGAGCCCCAGGCAAAGAAGCGATAGACGCTATTTACTCGGCCCAAAAGATGTGAAGGAATAATGCTTTGGCGAAGCGAGACGGTAATTGTGTTCCATAAAACGGCCACGAAAGTCTCAACAACGGTTACGCCCCATACAACTTGCCATGACGAAGTCAGGCCAACGATTAATGAACCAATCGGCGCCGCGGCAAGGGCAAGGGAAAGTGATGGACCACTTCCTAACTTTGCTGAAACTTTTGGGGCAAGCAATCCCCCGATAGTTCCACCAACTGCTCCGGCCGTTCCAAGAATTGCAAAGGTAAAAACTGAAGTATGTAAAACCTCTTGCGCAAATAAAATATAGACAGCACCGACCATAGTGCCCAAGCCATTCATTGATCCCAAAATTATCGCCATCGGGCGAAGCAATGGGTGCGCCCAAAGCCATGCATAACCTTCTTTAATTTCGGCTTTGAAATTAATCTTTTCGTGTTCGGTTGAAGTGCTTATCGGTCTAAAGCTTCCTTTAAGAGAGGCAATCAAAGCCACTGCAATAAAAAATGATGCGGCATCAAAAAAGAATGGGATAAAGATTGCAATCCCGATGAGCAAGGATCCCAACGGAGGTCCAATGAAACTATTTGTCAATGATTCAGCTGACCACATTCGGCTATTAGCGGTTTCTAGGTTTTCTTGATCGACAACAGATGGCATCAATGTTTGTGCACTGTTATCGCGTAAGACTTCAGCCAAACCAAAGAGAAATGCAGTAACCAATAAGGTTATATATAAAGGCCAATTGGTAGCCAAGTCCGTTATAGATGTGAGCTCATTGAGCGACGGCAAAGAATCGCGGTTCATGAATACGATGGCTCCGACAAACAAAGTCAGAAATCCGCGCATGAAATCCATACCCACAATTAATTTACGCCGATCAAAACGATCCGTTAAGACACCTGCATGCAAAGTAAAAACAAGCCACGGCAATCGTGATGCAAAACCCGCTGCTGCGATCAATATGGGTGAACGAGTAACCGCTGATGCCAACCAAGGGTAGGCAACCATTGAAACGCCATCTCCTAAATTTGAAATTGCAGTAGCGGTCCAAAGTTTCCAATATGAAGCACCCAATGGTTTACTCATTTTCCACGTTCTCCTTTGCTGCCATATCCCCTACATGTTGAAGAAAGTTTAGAGATAGCAAGGAAATAAGTGTTGCGATTGTTCCGCCTACAAATAGCGGAAGCCTTAAACCGCCCTTGGCAATAAATCCACCTAGTAAAGAACCAAATGGCATTAACCCCCACACAATTGTGCGTCTAGTGCCATGAATCCTGCCGAAGAGATGCGTAGGAATTACATTTTGATAGGTTGCCATCAACAAGATATTCCAGTTCGAGATAGTAAAAGAACCGAATGTGGCTAGCGCGATAAATATGTAAATGTTGGGTGAAAATCCCTCTAACAAAATCACAAAAGAGCTCAGGAAAATGCTGATGGCCATCACTTTGCTACGACCAAATAGTGACGAGAGTTTGGGAGCAAGTAATCCTCCGAGAATTGCACCCGAACCCTGCAGGGCTAATGCCACACCGAAGAGAGATGGAGAAAGGTGTAACTCATGCAAAATAAATAGAACCATCGTCGATGTGGCCATCGAATAACACAGTCCTATGCTTGCCGTTGTTACAACCAGCCTCAGTAGCGGCTTATCGTTGTATAGGTAACTAATTCCAAATTTCATCTCCGCTAAGAAATCTGATTTCTCGTCGGATTTCTCATCGCTTCGCATATCCTGCAAAAACTTCACAGGAATAGACGCGGCCAAGCCAGCAGCAATTAAAAAACCAACGCTATTTGCAACGAAGGGAAGATAAATAGCAATTGCATAGAGAAATCCACTAAGCGGAGCCCCAACAAAACCCTGAATAACAGTCTCAGATATTTGAAGTTTTGAATTCCCGCTTTCATACTGTGATTTATCAAGTATCTGTGGGATCAAAGATTGTGAGGTTGTATCCGCTGTCACTTCGCAAATACCAATGAGAAATGTCGCCAGAAAAAGTAAGTAAATCGTGATTGTGTGAGTTGAAATTGCTAGAGCTAAAAGGGCAGCAATCAGGAATCTCATTGCATTTGCCCCCGCCAATAAAAATCTGCGATCAACTCGATCAACAATTGCTCCGATCGGAATCGCGAATAAGAGCCAAGGCAACATTACAAGTGCACTTAAAGCCGAAATCAAAACTGGGTTCTTAGTTAACGTAACGGCAAGTAGAGGCGCAGCAGTCATCAAGACGCCATCGGCTAGATTTGTTAGAAGACTGGCGCCCCACATTCGGTTAAATGCAGGCCCTAAAGATTTCATGAGCGCCAGCCTAGCGAAATAGAGTTAAATCAGAAGGAGCTTCTTAGCCTTTTCTACTGCACTAACGCGACCATCTACATCAAGTTTGCGATAAGTATTGCGTAGATGAGTCTTCATCGTGTTTTGCGAGATGTGCAACGTTTTAGCAATCGATGCAATCGGAGCACCAGTTGTTAAGTGTTTAAGGATCTCTAGCTCTCGCCCAGTCAGCTTCTCATCAAGCTCTCCAGCACCAATTCCGATTGCCTGTAATCGTTGAGTCATTGCCTGCACAAGTCCTTCTAAATAGATAGTTGGTTTTGCTGCAGCTGCTTTAACGATTAGTGGATACATCGCACTTTGGCGAATAAAAAATTCGTGGTAACCATTCTCGGCACCTAGATCCAGCGCCTTTTTGAGGGATTTCAAAGCTAGATTTTCATGATCAAGGTTTACGCTCACTTCGGCAAGTAATTTATTAATTCTCTCGCGGACAGTATTTTCTGGAAGTGCGGCAATAGTCGCTAAAACATTTTTTGGTTCGCGTTGATATTCAATTATGGCTTTGATTTGCCGTACTAGATCAATTTGTGGCATTCGAGCGGCTAACTCTTCAGCCCTGCGCCAATCAGAAGTGCTCAACCTCAAAGAGATTTCGCTCATATCTATCATCCAACTAAGTTGATTAGGGGTTTGCAAGGTTGCTAAGAAAGTGCGCTGCCTCGCAATCGCCTCAGAGGCTGCTCCATAAAATCCCTTGCTAATTTGTAGCCGTATTAATGTTCCTTCAGCCATAAAAAACCATGGCCATATCTGCCAATCTTTGGCCAGCTTCATTAAGTTGTTAAGCGTCTCAATGCAGTTTTCAAAATCAGATGCCTCAAGCTGTGCGCGAGCCAAAACCATCATCGCATCCATTGCTCCAGTAATTCCTATATACCCAGCTTCGCGACCCTGCGTAATGGCAACTCTGGCTATTTCGGCAGCCTGGAAATATCGACCCTCTGAATATAGGAGCATCGATTTAACGCACACTAAATGAAAAGAAATTTGTGCTTGATTGCCATCAATTGGCAGAGATTTTATATTCAAATAGGCAGTTGTTAGCTCCTCAAAATCGTCATAGAGAAAAGCCCGACGAGCTTGCAACCTAAATAGGGCGGCCATATCGTTTGAATCAAATGAATTTTCACCCATCATTGGTGACAAGCCAACTTCACAAAAAATCGCACTCCGCTCAAAGTCGCCGCGCGCAAAATAAATATGTGCCTTAACGATGCCAGTTAGGCGATTTAGAAATTCACCATCTGGTCCAAGTCCAGCAATCTGTTCTAGTTCAACAGTTAACGCTTCGGCTATTTGAAAATCACCTTGAACTAAATGCCCCAGAATCCGGATGGTCTTCTTCATTATTTCACCATGAGCCGAATCATCTCCAGCATAATGCGCCCATTTAATTAGCAAATCACCACGACCTGTTGCAGCCATTTCACGTAAGCCATGTCTGAAGATTTCAGTGAACCTGCCCATGTCGCCTGAAGCAAGTGAAATTTTAAGAGCTTGTGTGATATCACCTCTAGCGAATAAGAGATCGGTTAACTCTATTAATACAGTTTGGAAATTTGCATCTTTGGCTTGCGGAATTTGTTTCAATGTCTCATAGATGATTGGATTAAATCTAAATGTGCGATGTGTCGTAGTTGAAGCGCTCACGAAAATACCATCGGAAGCTAAGCGGTTAAGAAAAGCCTCTGAATAGTCTTTACCCAAAACAACAGCAGCAATCTCATCATCAAACTCCTCAAGGAGACTTAACCTCAAAATCTTATTTTGTGTAGAAATTGAAAAAGTCTTAAAAGCTTCAAGGGCTAAAATTCCAAGCGGATTTACATTCGCTGCAACAGCTTCAGAAAACGTAGTGTACGAATTCCCTTTGCTTATATTCCGACACATCAACTGAACTGCTGCAGGCCATCCCCGGCAAAGTTGAATTTCCTTAGCATTGCCATTTAGAGTCAAATCAACTTCATTAATATTTGCAATAATCTCAACTTCTCTTGGCGAAAATTTAAGATCTTCGCTCGTAATCAAACTGAGATTACCCAATGTGGCATATCTTGCTAATGAGGTAAGGGGAGAACTTCTTCGAACTATTATTAGGTGAGAATTATTTGGAACGCTATCGGCAATCATCTGCAAATGGGAAAAAGAAATTTCTTGATTCTCGACACCGCCCGTATCAATCACAAAATTAAACTCTCCACGAAGTTGTGAAATCGCAGTAGCCAATAATTTAATTCCATCTGCCGGGTCAATATGTCCTAGCTCCGCTATCCCTTCAAAAAAGTTAGGGAAATGACCTGTTACGGCAGCAACAACATGGGCTTGAAAATCTTTTATGGTGTCCGATGCATCTGCGGTGTACCAAAAAGTTGGCCTCTTGCTTTCTGCAACCCACTCAGCAACCAGAGTTGTCTTGCCGAAACCTGCAGGTGCTACGACTAACGTCGCACCCGGTACGGAACTTTCAAATAGCGGGAAGAGGTGTTTACGCGAGATCATCTTGGGTGAAATCGCAGGCGGTCGCGAGCGCGGCAGATCGATTACCTTAGGGGTGAGGTTTTGTGCCTTCATGTCTTAAGGGTGATACCCAAAGATTATATTTTCAAGCCACAATCACCCTATTAGGGGTGAGATTTAAGGGCGATTTCGTCACGAGATGCAACGCCAGGTCTAGGCTGGGAAATGTGGCTTCACTTATCTATCTAGTGGCTCTGGTCTTTATTTTTAACTTAGCGCCAGCTTTCGCTCCTCCAACTTGGAGCGTGCTCGTACTTTTCTCGCTTAATAGCGATTTACCGCCAGCCTTAATAGTAATTGCAGGAGCAATCAGCGCAGGAGCGGGGCGATTCAGCCTTGCGCGAGCCACTGGATTACTGCGCAACCGCATCAAGGGTAAGTCGCTTAAGAATTTGGAGAGTGCGCAAAGAGTTTTTGAAGAGAAATCTTCACGAAAAATCTTGCTCCTTCTCTTCTTCATTATTTCTCCGCTTCCTTCAGCGCAATTATTTGAAGCTGCCGGTCTTATTGGAGCCAAACTTCTGCCACTGACCCTGGCATTTTTCTCGGGAAGAATAGTTACTTATTCATTTTATGTTGCAGGAGCATCAGAGTTAAAAGCCCACGGTATAGCTGAACTAATCACGAAGGAGTTAACGTCCGTGTGGGCAATAGTTTTTCAAATCCTGATGATTTCAGGCGTTGTCCTACTCACCAGAATAAATTGGAGCAGATTTCTTACTAAAAAAAATTAGAGAACTAAGTTCTTTGTAATCTGCTCTGCATGATCAATTGCATGGCGTGTATATCCCTTTAACCATTTTTCTACGCTGAATTCACCCGATTCAGAATGAACTCCAGAGTTTTGTAACTGCTCTAGTGAAAGTCTTTTAATGATTTCAAGTGATCCAGCACGGACTGCTTTAAAGACATCGATTGAAACTTGTACAGGCAGTTCTGTATAACCAAGTGTTGGATTGTTTCCCCATGCGCCTTCGTCATAGCCTTGAATCATTGAACCTGGTTCGGCGATCAACCGGCGCAATCGTGCATAAGACTGAGCTTCACTATCTGCGCAGTGATGAATTACTTGACGAGAACTCCAGTCTTCACCAACGTGAAGATCTAATTTTGATTCAGGAACATTTGTAGCAATTTCAAGAAACTCATTGGTCGCCTTTTCATAAGCATAGGCGTATTCGGCAATCGTTGACATTAGTTACCTAACTGAAGTTGAGCTGAATGGCTTTCAACCATGTGATCGTCATCGCCCACTTTATCTACTAACAAAACGATAATAACGACCAAGAGGCCGGCAATAATGCCAAGGAGAAGGCCTGACTTCTTATCTAGATTAATTTGCATGGCCTAAATATAGCCAAAAAGAAAAAGAACGGCCCGGTTCGCATCGCTACGAACCGGGCCGTTCCACCCTCGATCTTTAAGAAACTATGAACCGATCTTTGCTACCTGAGCTAGTGACTTCTTAAGAAGGTCACCGTCGATAACGCTGAAGCCAAGAGGTCCGCCCACATCCTTAGAGCACTTTGTGCTCAAGATGTATGTGGCATATGCCTTAACTGCAGCAGCCTGAGTTGCTGATGGGTACTTTGTATCTGCTAGAAGGTAAGAAACGATACCTAGTGGGTAAGCGCCTTTCTCCTTTGTTGCATAGTCATAAGTGAGGTAACCGTTTGCATCCTGTGTTGCTGATGCAAGGAATGCACCGACACCAGTTGAATCTGGAACTACTGAAGCACCAGCTGGGTTAATTACGTTTGCAATCTTCAACTTATTTGCTGCTGCGTAGTTAACTTCTGCGTAAGTGATTGAGTAGGCAGTCTTACCAGCTAGTTGAGAAACACCAGTTGATGATGCTGCTCCAACTACGCGACCCAAGTTAGCTGTTGCATTGATATCTCCAGGGAATGAATCCTTGAATACCTTGCTCTTGGCCTTTGTCCATACAGCAGATGCTGACTTATTTAGGTAGTTAGTGAAGTTCTCAGATGTTCCTGATGAATCTGAACGGTAAACAACTTTGATTGCCTTGTCTGGCAATGTGTAGTGCTGCTGAATAACCTGAGTACGTAGAACTACTGGATTACCCTTTGAATCTTTACGTGGGTTTCCGTTTGCATCTAACTTGTAAATTACCTTTGTTGTTGAACGGTTGTTATCAGCAACAATTGCTGGATCGTTCCAACGTGTGATTGTTCCACCGAAAATTCCAGCGATTGTTGCTGCTGAAAGTGAAAGTGTTGTATTTGATGGAAGGTTGTGCAAAATTGCGATTGGTGCTGCAACTAGTGGAACGTGGATAAGTGTTGAACGCTTTGTTGCTGCTGTGTAAGCGCCATCTGACATCCAGATGTCACCGATTGACTTGTCTGAGTTAGCTTGACCAGTTCCTGAAGATGATGATGCGTAAACATATGTATGTCCTGCGCCGCTTGCTGCGAATCCAGCCTTGCAACCTTCGATAAGTGGGGCTGGGAAAGAAGCTCCAGAACCTTGAAGATCAACT
>CAIJYZ010000065.1 GCA_903825015.1 uncultured Actinomycetes bacterium | reverse complement strand
CGGCCTTCTCCAATTATTGGGAAGGTAACAACAGCAACTTGTTTTGTTATATCTGCTAATAACTTGGCAGATCTTTTTAATAACTCTTCTAGATCATTAGAGCCTTGAAGAAATGTTTCAATCGCTCTGCGCTCGGCTGCAGATAAAACCTTAACTGTTGCTAACTTATCTACGAAGACTCGATATCCAAGATCAGTTGGAATACGGCCAGCACTTGTGTGAGGTTGCGTAATCAAGCCCTCTTCTTCGAGCACAGCCATTTCATTTCGGATAGTGGCAGGTGAAATTCCGAGTCCGTGGTGATCGGCGATTGATTTCGAACCGACAGGTTCCTGAGTCGCAACGTATTCGTCGACAATTGCACGAAGGATTTCAAGGCGGCGGGATGACATAGTGGACCTAGGTTACTAGAAAGTTATTTCTCGCACGATTCGATCTGCAATCAAGCGTCCCACTGGAGTCAGTAAGACGCGATCATCACGCAGTTCGATGTAGCCATTTTCACGGTACGTACCAAGCAGCTCCAATTGATGAGGTTCTAGTAATGAAATCTGTAAACCTTCACGCATTCGAATTCCGAGCATTATTGCCTCACGGGCAATCTCTTGGGCTGTCAATACTTCACTATCGTGAATCGGTGATTTACCGTCAAAAAGCTTTTCCTTATAGGCATTTGGGTGCTTTACATTCCAAAAACGTTTTCCATCTAGATGTGAATGTGCGCCAGGCCCAAGCCCCCACCAGTTCTTATTTTCCCAGTAGGCAACGTTATGACGGCATTCATGTCCTGGTTTTGCCCAGTTGGAAAGTTCATACCAACTTAAACCACGAGCTTCACACATTTGATCAACCAATAAATACATATCTGCCATCAAATCATCATCGGGCATTGTTAAATCCCCGCGTTTAATTTGTGCCGCTAACTTAGTTCCAGTTTCGACAATCAGTGCATATGCACTGATGTGGTCGATATCTAAATCCAGCGCGGCATTAACAGTCTCGCGCCAATCATCTAAGGACTCTCCTGGCGTTCCATAAATTAAATCCACGCTAATACTCTTAAAGCCGGCAGCACGGGCCATATCAACGGCGCGCTTTACGTTATCTGGATTATGTGTGCGATCAAGAACCGCTAAGACATGAGGTTTAGCCGACTGCATTCCAAAAGAAATTCGGTTAAATCCGACAGCTAAATATCGTTCCAACTTCTCTTTCGTCACTGAATCAGGGTTAGCTTCTAGCGTGATTTCACAATCATCAGATAAGCCATTGCGTTGTTTTATTGCAGCGATTACGCGACCTAAATCATCGGCAGGAAGTAGAGAGGGCGTTCCTCCCCCAAAAAATATAGTTGGAACTTCATCAAGGGGCGCTGCATCGAGCTCTTTTAATACCGCATCGATGTAGTCATTACTTACAATCTCTAACGTTGCACCATCTTGTAGCTCTGAAGGCGTGTACGTGTTGAAATCACAGTAGCCACACCGCTTAATGCAGTACGGGATATGTACATAAAAAGAGAGTGTCATTGCCCGGCTTTACGTGCGGCCTTTACCTTTTCGATATCGGCATCTGTAGCAAGGGCAGCTACGAAGGCTTCCTGTGGAACTTCAACGCGACCCACCATCTTCATGCGCTTCTTACCCTCTTTTTGCTTTTCAAGAAGTTTACGTTTACGCGAGATGTCTCCGCCATAACATTTAGCCAAAACATCTTTACGGATCGCGCGAATACTTTCGCGCGCGATGATGCGAGAGCCAACCGCTGCCTGAATAGGAACTTCGAACTGTTGGCGAGGAATTAGTTCGCGAAGTTTGCCCGTCATCATCACGCCATAGGCATAAGCCTTATCGCGGTGAACAATTGCGCTAAATGCATCTACGGCTTCGCCTTGTAACAAGATATCTACCTTTACCAAGTTGCCTTCGGCATCGCCCTTTTCTTCATAATCCAAAGATGCATAACCTTTAGTGCGTGATTTAAGTTGATCAAAGAAGTCAAAGACGATTTCGGCCAAAGGCAAGTCGTATCGAATCTCAACACGGTCTTCAGAGATGTAATCCATGCCCAGCAAGATTCCACGGCGTTCTTGGCAGAGCTCCATGATTGTTCCGATGAATTCTGATGGGGCCAGAATTGTTGATTTAACAATTGGCTCAAAGACGGTTTGAACTTTGCCATCTGGAAATTCGGATGGATTAGTAACACGAATCTCTTTGCCATCATCCATGACTACGTTGTACACAACGTTCGGAGCCGTTGAAATAAGATTTAATTTATGTTCGCGCTCAAGGCGTTCACGAACAATCTCCATGTGCAAAAGCCCTAAGAAACCGCAACGAAAACCAAAACCAAGGGCTGCAGAGCTTTCTGGTTCGTAAACCAAAGCTGCATCGTTGAGTTGTAACTTATCTAGCGCTTCGCGAAGAACAGGAAAATCAGCGCCATCTAATGGGAATAACCCTGAGAAAACCATTGGCTTTGGATCTTTATATCCAGCAAGAGCTGTCTTAGTTGGATTGTTATAGGTAGTAATTGTGTCGCCCACACGTGATTGGCGAACATCTTTTACACCAGTAATTAAATACCCTACTTCGCCAACACCTAAACCTTTAGATGCAACGGGTTCTGGTGAAATTACGCCGACTTCTAACGCTTCGTGGCGAACACCAGTTGAAAACATTTGGATTTGTTCGCGAGGAGATAGATGACCATCGATTACACGAACATAAGTAACTACACCACGATATGCATCGTAGACCGAGTCAAAGATTAATGCGCGAGCAGGTGCATCAGCATCACCTTTTGGCGCAGGTATCTGAGCAATGATTTGATCCAAGAGTTCGGCAACACCATCACCGGTTTTACCTGAAACTCGTAAACAATCTTCAGGTTGGCAACCGATTAACTTTGCAAGTTCGGCCGCAAACTTTTCTGGTTGTGCATTTGGTAAATCGATTTTGTTTAGTACGGGAATAATTGTTAAATTGTTTTCCATCGCCAAGTAAAGGTTTGCAAGTGTCTGCGCTTCAATTCCTTGGGCACAATCAACAAGAAGAACCGCGCCTTCGCATGCTGCTAGCGAGCGCGAAACTTCGTAAGTAAAGTCCACGTGACCAGGTGTATCAATCATGTTCAGGATGTATTCCTGTCCATCGATTCCACTGCGCCATGGCAGACGTACGGCTTGGGATTTAATAGTGATTCCGCGTTCGCGTTCGATATCCATTCGATCCAGATATTGCGCGCGCAT
>CAIJYZ010000064.1 GCA_903825015.1 uncultured Actinomycetes bacterium | reverse complement strand
GCAGATGCAATCGCTGCTTGCACTGGACGTGCCTTGGTGTGAGGGTGCTGACCTAACTCATCACGCAGGTGCGCAGCAAGTGGATCTTTCTTATGCATCTCCGTAGCAACTGTTAGTGCAAGTTCAGGAGATAAACCACGACCGATATAAATATGTTGCAGCTCCATTAACTCACCTTCAGGATCTGCTGCAAGATGTGCAATCTCTAACAATCGATCTGATTCTTCAACATCATTTTGTGATCGCACTGAAACATATTCGCCAACTGCCATTGACATTGCACCGGCAGAAATTCCAGCTAAACCAGCAGTAATTAGAAAATCATTTTTGCCAGCGGCGGCAACACCAATCATCAAGGATGCAGTTGAAACTAAACCATCATTGGCACCTAATACTGCAGCTCGTAACCAACCTGCGCGATGGGTGCGGTGTTCTAAATTGCGGCGATAGATTTCTTCTAATGACATGCAAAAGAGCCTACCTGATAACTACTCTGCTTTCTTAGATTGTGAGAGCAGTGTCACTGCGCCCGCTAAGGCAACGATAAGACTTACCCAGATGTTTACGCGTAAACCGGCAAAAGTGTGAGCCGTGTCAATGCGAATAGATTCAATGGCTAAGCGACCAACTGAATAGCCCATGACATAAAGCGAAAAGATCTGCCCTTTTCGCATTCTCTTACCAAGTGAAATTAAGACAATAGCCAAGAGCGCGCACCACAGTGATTCATAGAGAAAAGTTGGATGAAAGGTTTCAAAAGCTGAATATCCAAGTGGACGAAAACGCACTGGAATCTGCAAAGCCCATGGTGCATCAAGTGGACGCCCAAAGAGCTCAACGTTAAACCAGTTACCAAATCGACCAATGGCTTGGGCAAATAAGACACCCGGAGCAAGGGCATCGAGGAAAGTTAGAAAATGTGGGAGCTCAATCTTTTTCGCTAACTGGCGATAACGAAACCAGGCTGCAAGTGCACCAAGTGAGATTGCACCCCATATTCCAAGTCCACCTTCCCAAATTTTGAATGCATCTAGAGGGTGACCACCTGCACCAAAATATGCATCCGGTGAAGTGATGACGTGATAGATACGACCACCGATAATTCCAAATGGAACTGCCATAATCGAAACTTCCGATACAACAGATTTTCCATTAGAGGTACGATTGCGAAATCTCTTATCGCCTAGCCATATTGCAACTGCAATACCGGTGATTATGCACAAGGCATACATATGAATAGTTAATGGGCCCAACTCCAACGTCGAAAACGTCGGTGATGGAATTGAGCGAATCAAGATTTAGCTTGCCTCGAAGGCTGCAGAGAACTCGTCAAGTACGAAACCGCTGTTCTTGCGCTCCCAAAGCTTTCCGTTAAAGAAAACCGTTGGAGTTCCCTGGACTTTGTACTTAGCCATCGAGTCATAAGCGGCCTTAACTTGATCAAGTTTTGATGCCTTGTTAACGCAATCAACAAAGCTCTTTGACTCAAGTCCGACGTAGGCACCAATCTTTAATAGGTTAGTGCTTGTGAAGAAGCCTGAGTTTTCAAGTGATGGTTGGACTAGATAGAGAGCCTTATGGAAATCAAGATAGTGTCCTTCATCTGCGGCGCAGTATGCAGCGTTTGCTGCAGAGATTGATTCATTACCGATAAATGAAACTACGTGATAAACAACCTTTGCCTTCTTTGTACGAATTAATTCATCTATATACGCACCATTTGCGCCTTCAAAAGTATTACAGATTGGGCACTGTGGATCTTCCCAAAGATCAATTGTCTTAGTGATTTCGGGGTTAAGAGTAATTCCGGAACCATTAGCAACATCAACAGTTGCCGCCACAGGTGCCCCAACTTTAAAATCTTTAAGAGCAACAAATGATTCATTTGCTTTGCTCTTTTGACTTACGACGGAGAAAATGGCGCCAGTCACAACAACCAATGTGACCATTCCAATAACTAACCAGCGGGTGAAATTATCTCCACCAGATGCATTAGTTGCCTTGGTTGCCTTCGCCTGCTTTGCCATTACTGCTCCTCGATGATCGCAAGTGGTTTTTCGATGCTTAAACGTCCGTAAGGGAAAAAGTATAGATACAAGCCGATTAATGCCAATCCCAAATCGCGCAGAATCTCTAATAGATATGTGCG
>CAIJYZ010000063.1 GCA_903825015.1 uncultured Actinomycetes bacterium | reverse complement strand
TGCTTGTCTTCGTGATCTTTTCTGCGCGACCACGACGAACTAGCTGTTGAATTGTTGGCACTTCATCTCCATTCGTAACTTCGTTACTGATCTTTATTCACGCTCAATTGCCGACCCACGCGGTCGGGTGTGTTGCACCCGTTTCGCATAGATGTTGCAAATAGTTTTTCAACTTATTTTGCAGCACAAGCAACTTGCGCTCTAAAAAAGAGCAGACGTGAAGGGTAGCCCAGAGGGTTGATGCGAGGCAAATCCGCCCTTTTACTCCTTTTGGCCAGCAATGTGGGGTAAAGCCTTGAGAAGTTGCTCTTCGGCGTGTCGCGAACCTTCAAGGGTGTAAATCCAGTTTTCTGCTCCGAAAGGGGCAAATGGGGGTAGAAAACTGGCCTCCGCGCTCAAATTCCCAGAAAATCCAGCTTTTGGGCCGATTCAGGACCAGAACGAACCGCTGCTGTGGTTGGCTGAGTTAATGAGCACACCACATATTTCGGCAGAAAAAGGCGAAGTCGCCGAACGCATTCTTCTACCCGGTGATCCTTTACGCGCAAAGTGGATAGCGGAAAATTATTTTGAAAATGTAAAACAGTACAACGCAGTTCGAAATATGTTTGGTTACACCGGCACATATAAAGGTGAACGAGTTTCAGTTCAAGGTACCGGAATGGGTCTACCTTCTATTTCAATTTATGTGACAGAACTTTTTGATCACTTTGATGTGCAAACTGCAATTCGAATCGGAACGTGCGGAGCGCTATTAGAGAAAACAAAAATCGGTGATGTCATAATCGCAATGACCGCCTCAACTGATTCAAATATTAATCGAAGGTTTACTAACGGTTTAGATTTCGCTCCACATGCAGATTTTGAACTATTGCGAGCCGCCTATGAGGCATCGAGCGAACTTCCAAATATTCATGTCGGTGGAGTTGCTTCGATGGATTATTTCTATGACGAAACAGACTCCCTGCAAAAATTAATAGCACACGGTGTTCTTGGTGTTGAAATGGAAACAAGTCAGTTGTATTCAATCGCCGCGCGTAAACAACGTCGCGCACTTTCAATCCTTACGGTATCGGATCACATAATCACTCATGAATCTATGCCAGCAATCGATCGAGAAAAATCACTAAATACAATGGTTGAAATTGCGCTCAGCGCGTTAATAAAGGGATAAGGAAATTCATGTCTACTTCTGATTTATTGCTTCTAGGAATTGTCTCCTTTGTACTTATTGATTTCAGTGTTGGAATGGTCCTCGACTACCTCAATGAGCGCCAAAAGGAACAACCGTTGAGCGCAGAAGGTGCCGAAATCTTCAACCCAGAGGAATATGCCAAATCGATGGCTTATGGCACAGCCAAGTACCGCTTTGAAATGCTGACCAATGTGATTGGCACAGTAGTCATCTTGGCCGCCATAATTTTGGGTTGGTTTGTCTGGTTAGATGCACAATTACGGGATCGATTTAGCAACAACTTACTAATTACCGTGCTTTTTATTGGAATATTAATTGTTATTTCAACAGTCACAAACCTGCCTTCAAGTTACTACTCCACTTTTGTAATCGAAGAAAAGTTTGGTTTTAATAAATCAACGAAGAAGTTATTTTTCCAAGATAGCGTTAAGCAATTCCTTATTTCTTTAGCTCTGGGATTGCCCGTGATTTATGCAGTCGCTTGGATTTATCAAGAGCTGCAAAATCAATTCTGGATTGTTGCTTGGGTTCTCTTTGTAGTTATCTCATTATTTATGTTTATCTACGGAACTCGAATCTTCTTGCCCATGTTTAATAAGTTAAAGCCGCTGCCCGATGGCGAATTAAGAAGCGCTGTTGAGGATTATTGCCAGACGCAGGGATTTCCACTTTCCAAGCTATATGAAATGGATGCATCTAAGCGATCTACCAAACTCAACGCTTTCTTTTCAGGAATGGGTAAAGTAAAGATCATCGGTCTATATGACACATTGATTGAAAAACTAACAGTTGAAGAAACGGTTGCGGTACTTGCCCACGAAGTTGGTCACTACAAGCGCAAGCATGTTTACACAATGTTTATTTTCAGCAATGTACAAACACTTGTGATTCTTGCCTTGATGGGTTGGTTGCTCGGAAATCCAAATCTTTCCAAAGCCCTCGGCTCTGATACGCCAAGTTTTCATCTTTCGATGCTCGCCTTCTTCTTGCTTTTCACTCCCGTTTCAACCGTACTGGGATTGATTAATAACTCATTTTCACGCCACAATGAATATCAGGCAGATCAATATTCAATCGATACGTATCCAGGCGCGCGCGAACATATGCATGACGCGCTAAAGAAACTATCCCGTGAATCTTTAAGTAACTTAAACCCACATCCAGTTTATGTTGCGGTGCATTATTCGCACCCACCGATTCTTGAGCGATTGGCCAACTTAAAGCAGGTGTGACGGAACGGCGATACCAGCTGCATTTGTAGCTGTTATCGCGGCTCCTTGAACACTCTTAAGCGGAATGATTCCCGCCCAAAGACCAAGAGCTAAGTCCTCTTCATCATCAGAAGGCTCCCCTGCGCGTGCTTTAGCTGAAATCTTGTCGAGTGATAATTCAACAATCATCGTTGCCGCTGACTCTTTCTTTGTCATTGCGCG
>CAIJYZ010000062.1 GCA_903825015.1 uncultured Actinomycetes bacterium | reverse complement strand
TGAAGAAGATATCGCCGCTTATGTTTCTACTGCGGCAGCTCACGCGGATTTCACTAATCGCGTGTGGAGAAAATTAGTGGCACTAGATCCAACAGTTATCTTGACGATGTGCCCAATGCATTATTCAGGTCGTGGCAATGAGCCTTACATTCAAGAGCTTGGGCGCGATCTACATCCGCGTGTGAACATGATGTGGACGGGCCGTTCGATCATCTCTGAATACCTAGATATAGCTGATGCCGTTATCTTTGAACGCACGGCGCTTCGCCAAGCTTTGTACTGGGACAACTTCCCCGTCAATGATGGTGGACTGCAGAAAAACCTATACATCGGACCAGTTCGCGGACGCGAAGTAGGTTTACAGAAATACTCAGCTGGCTTAGTTTCAAATCCAATGTTGCAGTTTGAAATGTCACAAATCCCTCTTTACACAATAGGCGATTACCTTTGGAACACAGCTGCATATAACCCTGATCAGTCTTGGGAAAACGCACTTGTTCATTTGATTGACAATGAATCTGACCGAAGCGCATTACGTGCTTTCTTGCGTACATCAATGGGTACGGCAGTTGGCGGGGATCCAGCGCCAGATCTGCGCCAAGTATTTCGCCAAGGTGTGACTCAATGGCGAAAAGGAAATCTTGAAGCTGCCGGTGAAATTTTTATCGCAGCCGGTAATGAAATCACCGACAATCATTCTTATTTACTTAAGCCAGGTTTTAGTCGCCCATTAGTGATTGCCGAGATTGAGCAGTGGCTAGAAAAGTATTTGATTGGCGGGCAAGTTTTAATTGGCTTGGGAGAAGTTTTGCAAGGTTGCACCTTTGATGCGACAAAGGGCTGCATCACCGGTACTGCAGCCGATGTTCAATCTCTTGCTAATTTACAAGAACGCCTAGAAGCCCATCGCAAAAATCTTTTCGGTGATCAAATCGAAGGCCCAATCAATGAACTCAAAGCCGAACTTCAAAGTTAAGGAACATTGATGTCAGCAATAAACGTTTTTATCGGCGATAGCGTCACTGACTGCGGCCGCGATATCGAACCACCTTACGGTGATGGTTATGTCCGAGAAATCGCTCGCTCAGGCAAGTTGCCAGGCGCAATTATTAACGTTGGTACAAGTGGCCACCGGTTGGTAGATCTAGAAAATCGTTGGCAGGCCGATGTTCTTGATCATAAGCCCACGCTAGTTTCTATCGCGATTGGCATTAATGACACATGGCGTCGATATGACGATAACGATCCAACAAGCACCGAAGAGTTTCGTAATCGCTATCACCATGTATTAACGATTACTAGAGATGCCTTTAATCCCCAATTTGTGCTGTGTGAGCCATTTTTGTTATCGGTTCGAGAGGAAATGAATACCTGGCGCGAAGATTTAGATCCAAAAATCGATGTCGTTCATGCGATGGCCAAAGAGTTTGGTGCGATTCTTGTGCCATTTGATAAATATTTCAATCAACTAGCAATAACCATGTCTATGAATGAAATTGCCGACGATGGAATCCATCCAACTCCATTCGCTCATGCGCAAATGGCAAAGTTGTGGCTAAATACAGTCGGTCTAGCGTAGGTGAGCTTGTTCGTTAAGAGTGCGCAACGCTCTTAAACCATCACTTGGCCATGCTGAAACCGTAGTTATCGAACATGGTGAAACATCTATATGGAAAATCGATTCAGGTTGAGCACCGATTACAACTTTTGCAGCTGACTTAATCGTTCCGTTGTGCGTTACCACTACAACGCGTTTGCCAGGAAATTCAGCAACTATCTGAGCAAGCGCTGCATCTACACGTTCAGCAACGCTGTCATAGGACTCACCTTCGGGCGGAGCAAAAGAAGTCGAACATACCCACGAGTTGTAATCAGCCGGATATTTCTCTTTCACTTCATCAATTGATAAGCCATCCCAAATTCCAAATGAGCATTCGAGCCAAATCTCTTCAAAATTTATGGGCAATCCAGTTGCCCGTGAAATGGCTTCTGCGGTCTGCGCTGTGCGCTTAAGTGGTGATGCGATTA
The DNA here is from genome assembly GCA_903825015.1 of uncultured Actinomycetes bacterium. GTDB lineage: Bacteria > Actinomycetota > Actinomycetes > Nanopelagicales > Nanopelagicaceae > Planktophila. The sequence continues at coordinate 748 of CAIJYZ010000062.1, read as the reverse complement.
AAACCTCTGGATTTAATTTAGCTATTGCTTCGGCAACTTTTTCAGCTTGAGCTAATCCTGTCTCGGTCAACTCCGGATTAAGTGGGCCATCACCTGAAAACTTTTTCATTGGCGTCAGCACAGTCTCACCATGTCGAATCAAATAGATAGTTGTTGATTCTTCAGGGTTGAGTAAGCGTTCAGTTAAATAGTTTTGGCGTACTGAGATTATTTCGCCACCACCAGATTTTTCATCCAAAGCTTTATTTGCAAGGCGATCGGCGTGAGAGTTTAAATCACGGGGAATCCATGTGTAGCTAACTAGCGATGCCGTATGTGCCGAGCGGGCATCTGAAGCCAAAGTACGCATGTCGGCGTGCTTAATTTGCCAGCGGCCTGACATCTGTTCGACGACTAATTTGCTATCCATCTTTACATCAACTGTTGCTTGCGGATCAAGTGAATTAATTGCAGTTAAACCAGCGATTAAACCGCAGTATTCGGCAACGTTATTAGTTGCTATCCCAATAAAGTCATAAAGTTCGGCGATGATTTTGCCGTTTTCAGTGATTACTGAGCCATAACCAGCAGGTCCAGGATTTCCACGTGAGCCGCCATCAGCGGTCAAAGAAAAATGACGAGCCATTACTTAAGCTCCACGCACCAAAATACAACGGCACTCTTCGCAACGTACTACTTCATCTGTTGGCAGTTCAGCCACTCGTTTTAATTCAACTGTGTTAATCGATAAGTGGCAGCCAGTACATGC
>CAIJYZ010000061.1 GCA_903825015.1 uncultured Actinomycetes bacterium | reverse complement strand
GATGGTTGCCATCGTGCTATCCGGCCTTAACCGGAATCACCCCTTCAATCATTACTCGTAGTTGGCCCGGGTCCTCCGGAACCTAACCCCATAACGCAGATTTTCTTAAACAACCTGTAGTTCGTTATGGACTAGCGCAATATTAGCGGGTTTTCTTTCGATTGACGATTTGACCCGCGATAACAATCGCTAAAGCTAGGAAAAACATCGCAGAACCGATGACATTTGCCTGTGCGGGGATGCCGCGAGCTGCGGCCACATATACAAATTTAGGGAAAGTTATAAGAGTTCCCGAGTTGAAATTTGTGATGATGAAATCATCAAATGAAAGGCTAAATGCCAAAAGCGCAGCGCCTGCGATACCAGGGGCCACAAGTGGCAAAGTAACTCTGCGGAAGGTTTCAAGTTCGTTGGCATAGAGATCCATCGCCGCTTGTTCCAGACGTGGATCAAGTGATGCGATGCGAGCCTTCACGGTTACCACCACAAAGGAGATACAGAACATCACGTGCGCAATAACCGTTGGCCAGAAACCAGGGTTAATTTTAAAAACCAAGAATAGTGAAAGTAGTGATGCACCGAGAACGATTTCAGGTGTGGCCATCGGTAAGAAAATCAAGAGATTAGATGCAGAGCGACCTTTAAATGCATATCGACCGATTGCAAAGGCGATCATTGTTCCCAAGATTGTTGAGAAAGTTGTGGCCAGCAAACCGATCTTTATGGAGTTTGCGAGTGCATTACAAACTTCAGGTGCTCCGCACGGGTTCTGCCAGTTTCCTAAAGTGAAACCTTTCCAGATTAAATTACTCTTGCCTGAATCATTAAAGGAAAAGGCAAATGTGTAAGCCACTGGGATGAAGAGATAAGCAAAGCCAAAAATCATATAGATGCGCAGTAAGTTGCGTCCAAACCACCGTGAAAAACGGGCCTTGAATGGAATAGTTGGAATTGATGCATCTTTAATCTTCTGACTCATACCAACTCCTCCGTTCCTGCTTTTCTAATATAGAGCGTTACGAGAATTAAAATTGCCGCCATTAAAGTAAAGGACAAAGCTGCAGCGGTTGGATAGTCAACAATTTTAAAGTAGCGAGATTCAATCACGTTACCAATCATCTTTGTATTCGGGCTACCTAAAATCGCTGCGTTTACATAGTCACCAGCTGCTGGAATAAATGTCAGCAATGTCCCGGCAACCACGCCTGGTAATGAAAGCGGAACTGTCACTCGACGAAAGGCTGTTATGCCATTTGCATATAGATCACCAGCAGCTTCGATTGTGCGTGGATCGATGCGCTCAAGGGATGCATATAGCGGCAAAGTCATAAACGGTAGGAAGTTATAAGTCATTCCGGCAACAACTGCAACTGAGGTAGAAGTTAGCGTGGTTTGTTGGCCAATGATGTGTAATGAACGAAGGCCTGGAACGACAAAGCCTTCTTCGCCCAAAATCTGTTTCCAGGCGATGGTACGAAGCAAGAAGGATGTAAAAAATGGAGCAACTACAAGCACGAGCAAAATGTTTTTAAACTTTCCAGATTTGAATGCGATTGCATAAGCCAGTGGGTAGGCAATCGCTAAGGCGAGAACCGTAGCCAAAGTTGCGTAGACAAATGAGCGTGCAAACTGTTCCTTATTATCTACAAAGGCCTGAACATAGTTACTGAAAGCAAGAGTTTGCTCGTACTGGCCGGTGTCTCCACCTTTGATAGGTGTTTGTGTAGAAGTTTGAGCCAAGTTAATAATCGGCAAAATAAAGAAGGTGAAAAGAAATGCAAAACCTGGAAACAGGAGTAGGTAAGGAACACGTACCTTTGGCAAGGTCATGTTATTCGGCCTCTAGTTCCTCAGGATTAACTTCAGTGCCAGCTTCAATATCTTCATCTCCACGCAAACCAAATGTGAAGTTTGGCTCCCATGAAATATTTACTTCATCACCCTTATCAAATGGTGGAACACCATCATCATTTTGTTCGAAGACCATAACCTCTTGACCCCATGGCATCGCAACGACGTATTGCGTACTTACGCCGATGTAGGAGACATCTTCAATGTGGCCTCCAGTTAAAGTATTTCCCCTTGTTGGAGTCCCCAATAATGAAATTCTAAATTTCTCTGGGCGAATACCTGCATACATAGAGTTATCTACGGCATGACTGCGCTTTTTAGGCATTGAGATCTTTTGGCCATATAAATCAACGACTAAGTTTTCGCCATCGTTTCCATCAACTTTGCCCTTGATCAAGTTTGACTGACCTAGGAAGTTTGCAACGAATGCTGTTTCAGGATTGTCGTACAGATCAACTGGTGAGCCCATCTGTTCGATTTTTCCCTCATTCATAACCGCAATCGTGTCAGCCATTGTCATGGCCTCTTCTTGGTCGTGTGTTACGTGAACGAAAGTTAAGCCAACTTCACGCTGAATCCACTTGAGTTCGATCTGCATCTGACGGCGAAGTTTTAAATCCAGTGCACCAAGAGGTTCATCAAGCAGTAGTAACGCTGGGCGGTTAACAATTGCGCGAGCAAGTGCGATGCGCTGTTGCTGTCCACCAGATAGCTGTGTTGGTTTGCGCCCTGCTAGATGTGGAAGCTCGACAAGGTTGAGAACTTTATCGACCTGCTCTTTGACATCTTTTATTCCGCGGCGACGCAGACCAAATGCGATATTTTCAAAGATTGTTAAATGAGGAAACAACGCGTAGTTCTGAAAAACAGTATTGATTGGGCGTTGATACGGACGGGTAGTTGTGATGTCTGTATCGCCTAAGTGAATACTGCCAACAGTTGGCTCTTCAAGACCTGCAACCATTCGAAGTGTTGTGGTCTTGCCACAGCCAGAAGGTCCAAGAAGTGCGAAGAATGAACCCTTAGGAATTGTAAGAGTTAAATCATCGACTGCATTGAAATCACCATATGACTTAGTGATGCGAGTTAAACGCAGATCACCGCGCGCGTTGATTGCCTCAGATGACACTAGTTGCCTTGTGCCTGCTGGAACGCCTCTGACCACTTAGTTTCTTCATCAGGTGTCAGCGAACGGAATACATGCAAACGAGAAGCTGTCTTTTCAGTTGGGAAGATGTACTCACTTGTTGCAAGCTCAGGAGCAATCTTTTCCATTTCAGCTTGTGCGCCCTTTACTGGACATACGTAGTTAACGTAAGCAGCAACTTCGGCGGCAACTGCTGGGTCGTAGTAATAGTTGATCATCGCTTCAGCGTTCTTCTTGCCATCTGCAGATGCAGTTGATGGAATCATCAAGTTATCACCTGAGATAGTTCCGCCTGATTCAGGGATAGCGAAATCAAACTTGCCTTCATTCTCTGAAGCAAGAATAAACATGTCACCTGACCAACCAATAACTGCTGTTGCATCACCAGATGTGAGATCTTCTGCGTATTCATTGCCCTTTACGCCGCG
>CAIJYZ010000060.1 GCA_903825015.1 uncultured Actinomycetes bacterium | reverse complement strand
TAAAACGATGCATTATGCGACACCGGAAATTAACCGCAATACATCCTCGCTAGATACAACTCCTAAAGCCTTGCCATTGTCATTGACCCTGACTGGCTTATGCGTCTGCAAAATAACCTGCGCGGCATCTCGGATAATCGTATTTGCGGGCATTTCTGGGCCATCTATCGCTTCATCGCTTCGAACGGGACGCGCCAAATACTTAAGTGTTAATACATGTGACTTAGCAATATCGCGGACAAAGTTTGCAACATAATCATCGGCAGGATTGGCCACTAACTCTTCTGGTGTACCTGTCTGAACAACTGCACCGTCGCGCATAATCGCGATGCGATCTCCAACTTTTACCGCCTCTGATAAATCGTGGGTAATAAAGACCATGGTCTTTCCTAATTCGTGGTGCAGGCGGATGACTTCCTGTTGCATGTCACGGCGAATCAATGGGTCAAGGGCTGAAAATGGTTCATCTAAGAAAAGCACTTGTGGATCTACTGCTAAAGCGCGAGCTAGACCAACTCGTTGTTGCATGCCTCCAGATAGTTGCTCTGGGTAAGCTTGTGCGTAACCAGATAAACCAACTAGTTCAATAACTTCATTTGCGCGGGCATGGCGTTCAGCTTTTTTAATCCCGTTAATTTCAAGAGAGTATGCGATGTTGTCGATCACTTTGCGGTGAGGTAGTAAACCAAAGTGCTGAAAGACCATAGAAAAACGTGTCTTGCGTAGTTCGCGCAGTCGAGCATTGTCGACCTTCAAAATATCTTCGCCTTCGAAAGTTAATGTGCCTTGAGTCGGTTCGATTAAGCGAGTCATGCAACGAACAAGAGTTGATTTACCAGAGCCCGAAAGCCCCATAACCACGAAGACTTCGCCGGGCGCAACATCAAAAGAGACATCGCGCACCGCGATTGTGTTGCCAGTTTGCGCGCGAAGTTCGGAGCGAGATAAATCTGCAAGCGGAGAACCAACAACTTTGTCGGCGTTAGCACCAAATACTTTCCAGAGATTCTTCACAGAAATCATTGGTGCCCCAGTTGCCATTTATTGCGCTCCCCCTTGATCATCTGAAAACCATCCAGATTTACTAGGAGCATTGTTAGTCCAAATGTGTTTGATTTCAAGGTATTCGCCCAAGCCATGCTCACCTAATTCACGACCAATGCCAGATTGCTTGTATCCACCCCATTCTGCTTGCGGACGATACGGGCCAAAGTCATTAACCCAAATAGTTCCATGACGAAGCGCGCTGGCAACTCGGGCAGCTTTTGCTTCATCCTTTGACCAGACTCCACCAGATAATCCAAATGGCGTGTCATTTCCAATTGCAATGGCTTCAGCTTCGGTATCAAAAACTTCAACAGTCATCACTGGACCAAATGATTCTTCTTGGACGCAAAACATCTGCGTTGAGCAGTTATCTAAAACAGTCGGAAGGTAATACCAGCCATCTGCATGCTCTGGTTTGTCGCTGCGCTTTCCGCCCACCAATAAGTTCGCACCTTCTGCAATGCCCTTTTCTACATATTTACTGACGCCATCTAGATGAGATTTGCTAATGAGCGGTCCGGTCTCTGCAGTTAAATCCTTAGGTCCGCCCAAGCGAATATGGCCTGCACGGCGCACAATCTCTTTAACAACGCGATCATGAATTGATCGTTCAACAATTAATCGCGTGCCAGCAGAACAAACCTGACCTGAATGTAAGAAGGCGGCAGTGACTGCGTTATCAATGGCAGCATCAATATCGCTATCTGCAAAAATAATATGTGGATTCTTGCCGCCGAGTTCTAGCGCTAGACGTTTAACTGTTGGCACAGCTGCTTTCATAATTGTTTGGCCAGTATTTAATCCACCCGTGAAAGAAACCATATCTACGCGAGGATCTGAAATTAAATGCGCACCTACAACCGAGCCAGGACCTAGAACTAAGTTAGCAACACCTTTTGGTGTGCCCGCTTCTTCAATAGCGTGCATTAATGCAATCGCACTTTGAGGTGTTAGCTCTGATGGCTTTACG
>CAIJYZ010000059.1 GCA_903825015.1 uncultured Actinomycetes bacterium | reverse complement strand
GATGAGGTCTTACGGGCGATAATCGGCAGCGCCTTCATCAAATACTCGGTATAAATGGTGCGAAATGGGCGCCAGGTGGGGTGGCTGAACTCAACAACGACCATCCGCCCGCCTGGTTTGGCTACGCGCAAGGCTTCGGCGAGCGCTTTGGGGTAATCCACCGTGTTTCGAAGGCCATATGAGATGGTCACAACGTCAAAAGTATTGGCTTCAAAGGGCAGATTGAGCGCATCGGCCTTGGAAAAGTTCAAATATGGGCGGGTTTTGCGCCCCACAGCCAGCATTCCCTCTGAAAAATCAGTGGCAAAGACCGTGGCGCCAGCTTTATGGAGCGGTTCTGAGGAAGAGCCGGGACCTGCAGCTAGATCCAGGATTGTCATCCCAGGGGCTGGGGCGATGATCTTTGTCGCCGCTTTGCGCCAGGCCTTGGTTTGGCCCAGGCTCAAAAGATCGTTGACTAGGTCGTATCGCTTGGCCACGCCATCAAACATCGCCGCTACTTCATCGGGATCTTTATTCAAATTGGCGCGGGACATGGCCATATTCTCCCTTGAAGTAGGCTCATCCACAACTCTATGACGGTGAAAGGCTTGTACATGTCATTTCCTGCTACCTCACTTCAGGCCACCGTCATGCCACGGGCCACCGCGCTCAGTAACGCCGCACTCATTATTAGTGGAACCATCTTTCTTAGTGTTCTGGCACAAATAGCAATCCCAGTACCGGGCTCACCAGTTCCAGTTACTGGTCAAACCCTTGGCGTGCTTTTAGTTGGAACTACTTATGGAGCTTCACTTGGCTTGGCAACTTTTGCAACATATCTTTTAGCTGGAATTGCAGGAGCGCCTGTTTTTGCAGGAGCAAGTTTTGGAATTGAAAAAATAACTGGCGCAACTGGTGGATATCTACTTGGAATGCTTGTTTCAACTTATGTTTTAGGTCTGCTTGCTCATAAGCGTTTTGATCAAAAATTCTTAACAGCACTTCCTTCAATGTTAATTGGAACAGCGTTAACTTTTTCCTTTGGACTTATCTGGCTACATCAATTCACTGGAAAAGATTGGGCGTGGACATTTCAAGCCGGACTTACGCCATTTATAATCGGTGAAGCTTTAAAAATCATTATCGCTGGAACTTCACTTCCAATTCTTTGGCGCTTTGTAAATCGAAAGAACGCTTAAGTAACTAATTACCTATGACTCCCCTTATCCCCGTAACAACGACTCGCCTTGGCGAGCATCTTCCACTTTTGGATCTATTACCCGATGCGCAACCATTTGCTTGGGTGCGCGGCAGCGAAGGTTTAGTTGGTTGGGGTGTCCACGCAACTACAACGGTCAGCGGCCCTCATCGATTTGCAGATGCGCGTCATTGGTGGCAAAAACAGTTGGAAACTTTTGCAGTAACAAATACGGTTCATGGAAATGGCACTGGGCCAGTCTTGTTTACTTCATTTTCGTTTTCTCCTGAAGATGTTTCGGTTTTAGTTATTCCTAAGGTAATCGTCGGTAAAAAGGGCGATAAATCATGGATCACATGGATTGGTTCTGAACCGCAACCGATTCTCAACTCAATAGCACCGCAACTTCCAGAAACGACTGTGAATTGGCAGGTCAATGAAATAAGCGATCAGGCGTGGAAATCAAGCGTTCAAACCGCTATTGATCGAATTCAAGCTTATGCGTTAGACAAAGTAGTTTTAGCTCGCGACTCCACGGGAATTGCCCAGTCAACTATTGATGCGCGTTCAATCCTTCGAACTTTATCCTCTGAATATCCATCAACCTGGAAGTTTTCTATCTCCGGGTTAGTTGGTGCGACACCTGAACTATTACTTCGCTTAACTCGCGGCATGATTACTTCTCGCGTATTAGCCGGAACAATTAGTAAAACTGGTGACGACGAAAGAGATTTAGCTTTAGCAGGTTCGCTTGCACGTTCATCAAAGGATTTAGAGGAACATGAATACGCAGTGCGTTCTGTTGCCGATGCTATCGAACCATTTTGTACATCAATAAACGTTCCTGAGTCTCCATTTGTTTTGCACTTAGCAAATGTTATGCATCTGGCTACTGACGTAACAGGTGCACTCGCAGAAACTCTTGCTCATGTGGATGCATTCACAATTCTTGAACAGCTTCATCCTTCGGCTGCGGTGTGCGGAACTCCTCGACCAAAGGCCGCCGCGTTAATTTCAGAAATTGAGGGAATTTCCCGTGGACGTTACGCCGGTCCTGTCGGCTGGATCGATGCAGCTGGTGATGGAGAACTCGGAATTGCTTTGCGCTGTGGGCAGATAAACGCAGATTCGATTCGGATTTTTGCCGGCTGTGGAATTGTTGCTGGTTCTGATCCAGTTAAAGAGTTGGCTGAAAGTGAAGCAAAGTTTGTCCCGATGCGAAGTGCATTGAACTAGATAGATTTCATAGATTCGTAAATTGCTTTAAGCGAGTCGGCATTTTCATCACGTGACGGGACATTTGCAACGACAACTGAAATTCCCTTAACGGGTTGGGCTATTAGCTTTTTCAAAGAATCGATGGAAGAGATTGTTGAGGATTTGATTCCCATAGATGCTGCAATTGCCGCTGGGTCCAAGCCGTGTGGAGTACCAAAGATAGTTTCAAAGCCAGAGACCCCGCGCTGTGGCAGAGTAGAAAAGATTCCACCGCCATCATTGTTAATGACTATAAAGCAGCAGTTAATCTCTTCGCGTTGAATGAAGCCCGTTAGATCATGCAGAAATGAAAGGTCTCCTAAAACCGCAAATGTTTGAGTGCTCGCAGATGCGATTCCAAGGGCTGTTGAGATGTTGCCATCAATGCCTGCTAAGCCACGATTGGCATAGGTGGAAATACCTGATCTGGGAGTAGCAAAACCTTCAAGATCGCGAATTGGTCGTGAGGATGAAACAAAAAGTGAAGCACCATTTGGCAGGGCTGCAGCTAACTCTTTCGCGATTGTTGCTTCAGTGAATCCAGCTAATTGATCGATATTTTTAGCGCAACGAAGTGCAAATTTTTTCCACTGAGCCAACCACTCATCACTTGCCGCATGTGCATTGAGTATCGGAATCTCGGTGAAGCGCTTGTCGGCATGTCGATCGCTATCAACGGTTGCGATACGAGGGTCAATAGCAATTTGTGTTGGAGCTAATTTCACATATGCGTTAATTGATCGAGACAAAGTTGTTCTACCTATAACGATTACTGTTTGAGGAATTAGCGCGGCACGTATTTCAGAAGATGTTAGAAAGATTGATGCATGTGCGATTGCTTGGGGAAATGAAAGTGGATCTTCAGCGATGACTGGCCACCCCAAAGCATTTGCAAAATCATTTACATCTTGAGCACTTAATCCCCCGCGGTCATGGCCAATAACTAAAACTCCGCGATTGGCATCGCTCTTTAGTGTTCCAGCTTTGGTCCTAGAGACAAATAATTTAGGTGCAACTTTAATTTCATCTAACCACTGCTCAGAATCATCAGGCAACATTGGTTCATCAAATTGAATATTCAGATGCACCGGTCCGCTACGCAAACTGTCGAAAGGAAGTTCCATAGGAAAAACTGGGCCGTCAACATCTGCAAAATATCGAACAGCTTTTCCATAAATACGGGCCTGCTCAGTTGTTTGATTTGCACCGGTCTTGCGCAAGATTGCTGGACGATCAGCGGTTAAAACTAAAAGCGGGGCATTGGTGTGACTGGCCTCTAGTACTGCTGGGTGGTAATTGGCAACGGCAGTTCCACTGGTACAAACAACTGGAACAGGTCGCCCTGTTGCTTTAATAATTCCTAGCGCAAAAAAAGCCGCTGTACGTTCATCAATTCGGACATGTAACTTAATTAGTCCGCGCTCAGCAGCGGCATAAAATGCAAGAGATAAAGGTGCGTTACGAGAACCAGGCGAGACAACTACATCGGTAATCCCCGCCTCAATTATTTGGCGAACTATGACTCGAGCAAGGCTGGTTGAGTTGTTCATACCAAAATCTGCGCAGTTCTCATGATTCGATTCTTCCACCATTCGTAACGTTCTGCTGATGTTTCTAGACCGGCAAAATTAGGAACAACATCACTTACTGCTATCGCTCCTGAATTAATCTCAAGTTCTGCAACATTTAAAGAAAGGAGTGAACCTGTAGCTAAACCGCAGGCATAATCGAGAGTGGGAATGGAGCCTGCGAGCTTTAACCCGTATGAAATACCGACTGCACTTTCTAACGCACTCGATACGACTACTGGTAATTCATGGTGCTGCGCAATCTTTGTAGCTCTAGCAATTCCACCAAGAGGTTGAACTTTTAGCATTAAAAGGTCGACCGCTCCATGTAGGTCTATCTCAAAGGGATTTGCGACCTTGCGCAAGATTTCATCTCCGACGATTGTGATGTCAATACGTCTTTTTAATTCTCTCAATTCTTCAATAGTCGCGCACGGTTGTTCAACGTATTCAATCAGTCCGCACATTTTTAGAAAACTTTCTGCTTCCTCAACATTCCATAGTCCATTCACATCAATTCGAATTTTCGCATCGGGCAAGATTTTTCTTACTGTGGCAATTCGTGCCAAATCTTGCTCATGTTGAAGGCCAACTTTTATTTTCACTGTTGTGCATCCAGGAAAGCTTGCAAGAATTCGAGCAATCTCGTTTTCATCATTTAAGGCAGGCATGGTCGCGTTAACTTCGATTGAGCTACGAAATTGAGTTGGCGCAGCAACAGTTGCAGCCTCTATTGCGCAAGCCAACCACGGTGCACACTCGACATCTGAGTATTCAAGAAAGGGCGAAAACTCGGCCCAACCTTGAGGCCCTTCAAATAAAGCAACTTCTCGCGCATTAATCCCGCGAAAATTAGTTTTCGTTGGAAGGCTAATGACTCGAAGCGAGTCAAGAATCAGATCAAGCATTCTTTAAGGGCGCTTAGGAAATTTTCCGAAGTCAGGGTCGCGCTTTTCTTTATATGCATCGCGACCTTCTTGACCTTCTTCAGACATATAAAACAAAAGAGTTGCATCGCCGGCTAATTGCTGCACGCCAGCTAGGCCATCATCTGCGGCGTTCAAACTTGACTTAAGCAATCGAAGTGCAAGTGGTGAATTACGTAGCATTTCGCGGCACCAAGAAATAGTTTCTGCTTCAAGTTCGGCGATTGGTACAACAGTGTTTACAAGTCCCATATCTAAAGCTTCTTGCGCATCGTATTGTCGAGTCATGAACCAGATTTCACGTGCCTTTTTTTGGCCAACATGTGCAGCAAGTAAACCTGCTCCATAGCCACCATCAAAAGAGCCGACCATTGGTCCAGTTTGACCAAACTTTGCATTGTCGGCAGCGATTGTTAAATCGCAGACAACGTGTAAAACATGTCCACCGCCAACTGCCCACCCCGCCACCATTGCGACTACTGGTTTTGGTGTGCGGCGAATCTGGACCTGTAAATCTAAGACATTTAACCGACCAATACCCTTTTTAGCTAACTTGTCATCTCCCAGGTATCCATCATCGCCACGAACACTAATGTCGCCGCCAGAACAAAAAGCTTCAGTGCCTTCTCCAGTAAGAATAATGACACCAACATCTTCATTGTCACGAGCACAATGAAAAGCCTCGATTAATTCAATAATTGTCTGCGGACGAAATGCATTGCGCACTTGCGGACGATTAATAGTGATCTTGGCAATGCCATCACCCATTTGATATTTAATGTCGGTGAATTCTTCACCTCCGGGGGCTGTTACCCACGTAGGAATCTCACGGCTACCAAAATCACGTTTAAAGGGCTTGCTCACATTTCCTCCATAGTCTTAACAAGGGATACCCTACGGGGGCAATGGAGATGAAGTCACAACGAGGTATTCATAGGGTCAGCCCTGCCTGCAAAATCTCTGAATTAGCCGCACAAATCAGCGATGCCTTAGTCGGCAAAGGCCCGGCCCTGGGGCTTGGAGAAATTCGCTCCGAAAGCGCACCGTCAAATATCGCCCTTGTTATTGGTACCAGTGGAACAACGGGAATTAGCAAAGAAGTTTCTTTTACTGCCGCCGCCCTGCTTGCATCTGCTCGAGCTTCAAATTTGTATCTGAAAGCAAAACCTGGACAACAGTGGTCGCTGTTCTTGCCTTTGACACATATCGCGGCAGTAAATGTCATTATCCGTTCAATGGAGCTCGGAACTCTTCCAATTGATTTGCGTGAACACGAAGGCGAATACCCAAAAGTTGATTTCACTTCAATAGTTCCAACGCAACTATTCCGCGCTCTTAACGGTGATGAACGTTTGCTTCGTCACCTTCAAAATACGAAAGCCGTATTAGTCGGCGGAGCCGCGCTATCAGCAACGCTTCGCAACCAAGCAGAAGCATCTGGGATTAACGTTGTTGAGACTTATGGAATGACTGAAACATCAGGAGGTTGTATTTACAACGGCCAAGCCATTGATGGGGTTGAGTACTCACTCAACGAAAATGGATTGGTGCAAATTCGGGGATCCGTAATGTCACAAAGTTATTTGAATGCTCCAGAACTTTATAAACTCGTTGATGGCTGGTTTGTAACAAATGATCTCGGTGAAGTCATTGATGGCAAGTTGAGCATTCTAGGCCGCGCCGATGATGTAATTATTTCTGGCGGAGAAAACATTTCACTGACTGGAGTCGAAGCGACGCTTTCAATTCGTTACCCAGAAATTGAGTTCGCAGCTTTTTCTGTAAATGATATTCAGTGGGGTCAGGCATTACATCTTGCAATCGTTGGAGAAATTAGCGAAAGCGAAATTGCACATTATTTAGAGGCTGCCCTTGGTGCAGCATCCAAACCAAAAGGAATTCATCACCTAGAATCACTACCCTTGCTTGGCATCGGAAAAGTCGACCGCACAGCGCTAGCGAAGATGGTGGGAAATGAATAAATGGATCCTTGGCGCTAGACCGCGCACGCTTCCAGCTGCTATCGCACCTGTTGTAGTTGCCACTGCTTTGGCCGGAACAGATTGGAACTGGTTTCGTGCTGCCCTGGCTCTAAAAGTTGGGGTCTGGCTTCAGATCGCAGTTAATTACGCCAACGATTACTCCGATGGAGTCAAAGGAACAGATGCAAATCGAATTGGCCCTACTCGCTTAGTGGCAAGTGGACTTGCAACAGCTAAACAAGTAAAGATGGCTGCATTTATTTCATTTGGAATCGCATCGATTGCTGGAATTTGGTTATCACTTCTTACTTCACCTCTGTTACTCATAGTGGGAATCGCTGCTATCGCTGCTGCCTGGGGATATACCGGCGGAAAAAATCCTTATGGTTACAGTGGTTTAGGTGAAGCATCTGTATTTATTTTCTTTGGGTTGACGGCAACTGTTGGAACTTTCTATACACAAACAGGTCACGTCACCTTCTTAAGTATTCTTTGTGCGATTCCAATGGGCGCCCTTGCATGTTCAATCTTGGCAGTTAATAACATTCGAGATCGCGCACAAGATGAGCTAGTAGGGAAAAATACTCTGGCCGTTAGACTAGGAGATAAGCGCGCGCGTCTAGGCTTTGTTTCCCTCCTGGTTTTGGCTCACCTTGCAGCTATTGCAACATTGATCCCAACAGCTTTACTTACTCTGGTTGCCATTCCACTAACTTTTTCAATCTCCCGTGCGGTGCTTTCGGGCACAACTGGTCCCGCGCTGATCCCGCTACTTGGAAAGACTGGAAAATTACAGATGCTCTTTGCAACTCTCTTTGCAATCGGCTTAGCGATACACTAAATCCATGCCTCGCGTCTTACTCGTTTTTCTATTGGCCGGTTTCATGATTTATACGTTGATAGATTGTGCGCGTACAGATGAATCACAAGTACGTAATCTTCCTAAGTGGGCGTGGATACTAATTATTATTTTGATTCAAACATTTGGAGCACTTGCCTATTGGATCGCTGGACGACCAAAAAATCCGCGTTTAGGTGGCGGACCAAAGCGACGCATTTTGCCGCCCGATGATGATCCGGATTTCCTAAGAAAGCTTTAACTTCTAAAGACCCGAGTAGGTGTGCTTTCCAGTTCCCCAGATATTTACATAAACGTAGTTAAATAGAAATGTAGAGCCAGCAAATAGGCACAGCCACGCAGCTTTGCGGCCGCGCCATCCAATAGTCACACGGGCATGCAAATACGCTGCGTAAGCGACCCAAGTAATGAAGGCCCACGTTTCTTTTGGATCCCAGCCCCAATAACGGCCCCATGCACTTTCTGCCCAAATTGCTCCAGCAATAACTGCAAAGGTCCAGAGTGGAAATACAAAAGCAACCAATCGATATGAGAGTTGATCTAAATCTTCAAGGGAAGGCAATCGTTTAGCCCAAGCAGTTCTTTCGCCCCGTGATTCCATTGCATCCAAATATAGATATGCGGCAGCGATTGCATTTGCAAGAAGAAAAACACCGCCCGAAACAATCGCTGCAGATACATGAATCACTAGCCAAGTCGATTTCAACGCCGGAACCAATGGAGCACTTGGACGATAAAGAACTGCAACTGCGGTTCCAAGTGTTAATAACACTGCAATCGAAACAATCAGACCCAACCAACGTAGATCATATTTACGAAGTGCTGCAAGATAAGCACCTGAAAAAGCCATTGCACCAGTAATTGAGAACTCATACATATTGCCCCATGGCACGCGCCCTGCAGAAACACCGCGCGCTATTACTCCAGCAACTAATAATAAGAATCCCAAAATCATCATCGCAGTTGCAATTCGGGCAACTTTTTCAGTTCGTTTGTAATCCAAATTTTGATTCGAATCTTCGGTAGGGACCCGAACAGCCCAAGCAGTTTCGATTGCATGTGCGAAAAATGACAATGTATAAACTGCCATTGAAGAATAAATAAGGTAGTTGGAGAGATAAGCCCAATTGCGTGACATTTATTTCTCTCCCTTAAGCATCGCTACGAACTGTGCCATTTCAATCTCGAGTCCTGGCGCTGCATTTTTTGCTAAACCAGCAACTTCTACTGACTTTCCAACGCGAATCCAGATTCGGCGCCTTCTCGTAAATAGTGAAGCAAGTAAGCCAAGGATGGCAACAATACCGCCGAGCAGAGCAAAGTTCTTGCCAGGATCATTCACGATTTGAAGATTGACCCACTGCTGATAACCCTCGAATGTTATTGATCCTTGAGGGTAAGTAAACGTCTCACCTGGCTTTAAGGATTTAAGACCGACCTGTTTCATTTTCGATGTGTCAATGCGATAAACGGATTGCGGTACTCCGGTATCCAGACCTAAATCCCCAATCCATGCAGATAACAAAAGCCGTGGATCTAACGCTTCAGGGAAAACACTTATTGCGCCATTTCCTTCACTGCGTGCATAAGTCGGAACAAATGAACCAACGAAACCGATCTGCGGATCCGCATCTGGAACTTTGATTGCACCTATGGAACGTAGATTTGCGTCCTGTGGCAGAAATGGAACTGGTCCTTGCATCGCAACATTGCCTTTTGAATCACGTACAGTAACAACTGGTGAATAACCATTGGCTTGAAGATAAATATTGGTATTCCCAAAAGCTAAAGGCGAGTTGACTTTAATTACACGCTTTTCTGTTTTTGTTAAGTCGCCTTTAGCAAAACTCACATTAAGCGTGTAATCCTCTGGTGCATTCGTATCTATGTTGTACTTTGCCACAAATTTATCAACGGTGATTGTGAAGTCGGAGAGGTTGGATTGATTAAATAGTTTTCCAAATTGCAACGAATCATAACTCGTTGGTGTATTCACGAAACGTTCGCCTACATTTAGAATTGCCTCTCCGCGCATTCCAAAGAGTGAACTAAAGGAAATTCCAAGCAATATAAATATCAACGCGAGATGGAAAAATAGATTTCCTGTCTCGCGCATATATCCCTTTTCAGCCGAGATTGATCCATCTTTTTCTAAAACTCTAAATCGCTTTGCCTTAAACCAAGCGCGGGCAATTTCAAGTTCATTTCCCTGTGGGCTCCACGACGAGTGATGCTCCATTCGATCTAAATTCTTAGGAGTTGCTGGGGGCAGCGCTCTAGCGGCGTGAAAGTGTTCGATAGTTCGGGGCAAAACACAGCCAATCAATGAAATAAATAGCAGTATGTAAATTGCGCTAAACCAAGGAGAGCCGTAAACATCAAATAGAGAGAATCGGTCCATCCACTTTGAAAGATCTGGTGAGTTCTTAAAATACTCACTTACTTTCATTGGGTTCTGTGTGCGTTGGGGAACTATCGATCCGGGGATGGCTGCGATACCCAACATCAAAAGCAGAATCAAAGCGGTTCGCATGCTTGTTAATTGGCGCCAGCTATAACGCAGAAGTCCAACGCTGCCGAGTTCTGGAATCGTAATCTCTTGGCTCATTTAAACCACCGGAATAAAATCGGAGATTAGAGCTCGGATCGAATTCATCATCTGTCCCCACAAACCAGTGACTTCCAATACTCCAATTACGATTAAGAAAATTCCACCAATTTTTGAAATTAGATCGCCACGTCTGACCAAATATTTGCGCATCTTTTCTGAGCGATCTAGAAAAATGCCTGACGCGATAAACGGCAGCCCTAAGCCAAAACAATAGCCCAGAGAAAGCAGCGCTCCGCGCACTGCACTCGATTCTTGAAATGCCAGAGTTTCAACAGCGGCAAGGGCAGGTCCAATGCAAGGAGTCCAACCAACACCAAAGAGAAAACCTAAGACTGGTGCGCCTATAAGTCCACCTGTGGTCTTGATGGTTGGACGAAAAGTTGGTGCGAATGGAAACTTGCCGAGAAAAACAAAGCCGAGAAAAATGGTGATAAGTCCAAGAATTCTAGAAATCAGATCTTCATTTGCAATTAAGTGATTACCTATTCCACCAAAAACTGCGCCATAAGAAACAAAAACGGTGCTAAAACCAAGAACGAAAAGAATTGAACCTAATAATACTTTTCCGCGATTAACTGAAAAACCTGCCGCAAAAGATAGATAACCAGGAACAAGTGGAAGTACACATGGTGATAGAAATGAAATAATTCCAGCTATAAAAGCAACCGGTAGCGCGGTGATTAGAAATCCGCTCATAATTTGCTCTACAAAGAAATCTCTCATTCAGCGCTCACACGTTCAATTAAATCAGTTAGTGAAGCAACGGTGATTTCACCTGATATTCGCGCTGCAACTCTTCCCTTTTTATCAATTACAACCGTGGAAGGAATTGCATTTGCTTGCAGAGATCCCTTAAATCCAATCAATAATGAATCGTCGATAAATGTTGGATATGGCAGTGCAAAGCGTCGCTGAAAAGCTTCAGCTGTTGCTGGGTTGTCACGAGTCAAAATACCCATGAAGGAAACATCTACATACTTGTTGGCAAGGGCTGCAAGAGTAGGTGCTTCAGCACGACAGGGCGAACACCATGATGCCCAAACATTTACTACAGCAACCTGTCCAACAATGAATTTGTATTTTGTTCCCGACAAAGTCATTCCAGTCAGAGTTGGAGCTTCAACTCGTTTGTCGGGCTTAATGAAAGTTACAGAGCCATTACCGGCGACAAAACTCTCCTGCGAACTTGAGGTTCCTCCACCGCCACATGATGTAAGCAAAACTCCAATAATTAATGTGGCAATAGCCTCAAAACTAAATCTCATCACTTCTTCTTCGGAAGTAAGTGACGAGCAGGTTCAGAGTAAGTAAGTCCGGATATGAAGCCTTCATCATCAAAATGCACACTTGTCACTGACGCCAAAGAGCATTCACGGCGGCGGGGATCGTGAAGCAACCTACGATTTTCGATTGCACTTCTAAGAATCCAAATTGGTAGTTGATGCGAAACAACTATTGCATCTTTACCGTTTGCTGCATCGCGCGCTGCAAAGATTGCAGCAAGCATTCGATTAATTTGCTCATCGTACGGTTCGCCCCATGATGGCTTCCAGGGATTCCACAAGTGGCGCCATGATGATGGATGTTTTAAGACACCATCTCCAACGCCAAAAGGCTTACCTTCAAATACATTTGCAGCTTCGATTAATCGATCATCGGTAGTTATAGCAATATTGTGTGCTGCGGCAATTGGTGCTGCAGTTTCTTGTGCTCGTTGTAATGGGGAAACATGAAGTGCACCTAGATCAATTGTCCGTGACCAATCGCCCAATGTTTTTGCCATTTCTTGCCCTCGGACAGAAAGGCTCCAGCCAGGTTGGCGTCCATAGAGAATTTTGTTCGGGTTTTCTACTTCACCGTGACGTACGACATGGACTGTTGAACTCATTGGCAAAGCATAAAGCGTCCCAAATGCAGCAAGTTCGTTAAGGTAGTGACATGGCACTCATGGCGAAGCGAGCGGCCTTTTTTGATGTCGATAACACTCTGATTCGTGGTTCATCCCTCTATTTCCTGGGAAAAGGCATGTATCAGCGCGGCTACTTCACAAAAAAGGATATCTCTCGATTTGTCCTAGCAAATTTAAGGTTTCGCCTCACAGGCAAAGAAAACAAAGAAGAAATCCAGCGTTTTCAGGATGCTGCCACTGATTTTATTGGTGGACATAACGTTGAAGATATCGGCCAAATTGCACAGGAAATTTATGATCAATACGTCTCTCCCGCACTTTGGCAGGGAACGATTGACATTGCCCAGAAGCATTTAGCTGCGGGGGAAGAAGTTTGGTTGGTAACTGCAGCCCCTGAAGATATGGCTGTGTTGATTGCAAAACGCTTAGGTTTTACTGGAGCCCTTGGAAGTAAAGCTGAAACTAAAGATGGCAAGTACACCGGGGCGATGTTAGGTGCTTTATTACATGGAAAAGAGAAGGCAACTGCTATTTACGAGTTAGCTAAGGAAAAGGGATTCAATTTAGAGGATTGTTATTCATACTCAGATAGCCATAATGATTTTCCACTTTTGCAATGTGTCGGACACCCCTCTGCGATTAATCCAGATGCAATTCTTTCTTTGCGTGCGATGGCAGAAGGTTGGCCCATCCACGATTTTCGACGTGCTCGACACTTAGCAAAATTTGTTTCCCCGATTGTCGTGCGCGCAGCAGCCCTTGGAACATGGCTAACTCCGCGTAGAAAGCAACGTTGATTAACCCTTAAGTAGTAAATACCAGTAATGTAAGCAAGTTATGGAAATGCGCTCTTTCTCCGACTACTTACGTAGTGTTGACGATGAGGCATTCTTAAAACTATTTAATGCGCGCCCAGATCTTGTTGCTCCGGTCCCAGCAGATATTGCATCCCTTGCAGTTCGTGCATGTTCGGCGCCAAGTTTGGCCAGAGCTATTGACTCGCTCAACCAATGGCAGTTCCAAGTACTAGAGGCAGCAGCTGCACTCAATGAGCCATTTACATTAAAAAGTATCGTGGCTATCACGGATAAAGCCGCCGCTAGTGCACTCGAACATTTGATTGGGATTGGCCTGGTTTATCCATCCGATGATGGAATGCGACTTCCATCCCAGTTGCGCGATGTTATTGGAAATGAACCAGCTGGACTTGGTCCTTCTTCAATTGCAAAAATTAAGATAGCGGATGTAGATAAAGCCCCACCTGAGGCTAAGAAAGTTCTAGAAAGATTAATTTGGGGCCCTCCACGTGGAAGTGTCGGAGATATCAAGAATCCAGGACCCGGGGTTGCTTGGTTACTTGAACAAAAATTTCTTGTTCCTCTCGACCAACGAACAGTTATTTTGCCGAGGGAAGTTGCGATCTACTTACGTGGCGGAAAAGTTCATAAAGAGAGTTTCATAAATCAACCCGAATTAAGCGGTGCAAAGCGAATCGAACACCAAGTGGATTTGGCTGCAATCGCCAATATATCGACGGTGCTTCGTTGGGTCGAAGAGCTTCTTAATTTTTGGGCTGATGAACCTTCTGATGCACTGCGCGCCGGTGGTTTAGGTGTGCGCGATTTAAAGATTCTCTCCAACCATTTGGGAGTCGATGAATCATGCACGGCATTTATTACAGAGCTTGCATATTTGTCATCACTTATTAGTTTTGATGCCCAAGATCGCATAATGCCCAGCCACAAATTTGATATCTGGCTGATGCAAACGCCCGCTGATCGCTGGCAACTCCTTGCCTCTCAGTGGCTCATAACTTCTAGAGCCAGTGGATTAGTAGGAAGAGCAGATGCGAAAAATGTTGCCGCCCTCGGCCCAGAACTTGATCGTGTCAATGCAGCTAAAGTTCGCGCACTGACTCTCTCGATTCTTAAAGAGAATCCAACCGTCGCGCCAGATGCTGGCTCATTTAATAATGTTCTTACATGGCGTGCACCGGTACGTCGAAACTCATCTCTGCAGGAAGAGTTAGCTAATTGGACGCTCCGTGAAGCTGAATGGCTTGGAATCACAGGACAAGGTGCAATCTCTAAGTACGGCATTGAATTTTTAACTGGTGAAGATTTGTCTATTATCAATCAAGATTTACCTAAAACTGTTGATCACATCTTGATCCAAAGTGACAACACAGCAATCGCGCCAGGACCGCTAGAACATGAGATTTCACAACAACTTGCCATGATGGCAGAAATCGAAAGTCGCGGAGGAGCCACGGTATATCGCTTTAGCGAAGCAACGATTCGTCGTGCGCTAGACCACGGTAAGACTGGCGATGAAATTAAAAGCTTCTTGAGTAAAACCTCTAAGACTCCAATGCCTCAACCTTTGGAATATTTAATCGCGGATGTGTCAAAGAAGCATGGCAAGTTACGAGTAGGCAATACATCGGCATTCATTAGATGTGAAGACACAGCTTTAATTTCGCAGATTATGAATGATAAGAGATTAGAGATTCTCGCGCTTCGCAGAATTGCGCCGGAAGTTGTTATCTGCGATCACGATGCAACCGACACTATGAGAATTTTGCGTGAAGCTGGTTACTTGCCTGCTGGTGAATCTGCCACTGGAATTATGCTTACTGGCGCGCGGTCAAATCGCGCATTGACTAAACCGCGTCCACCTCGTGTAATCGGTGAGATTGAAATTCCAAACCAAGATATTTTGAATTCAGCAATCAGAGCTATTCGTACAGGTGAAAAATCCACACATAAGCAGACGCATTTACGTCAAGCAGCAAATGAAGCCCTAGGCGCTCTACCGCGCACAACGGCAAATGAAACTATGGATTTAGTTAATAGATATATTTTGGAAGAAAAATCGCTATCCATTGGTTACGCAGACAATAACGGCGCAGTTACTCACCGCATCATTGATCCAATACGGGTTAGCGCTGGAGCTCTAATCGCCCGTGATCACGCAACAGGTGAAGTCCAATCCTTCAGAATTCCCCGCATCACCGGCGTAGCCCCACTATAGGATTGACCCATGTTGGCAGCCCTAGAAGCGTTAGTTAAGTTGGAATCTCCTACAGATGATTTAGAGGCATGTAACGATGTAGTTCGATTAGCTAGTGATATCGCTACACGAATTCTTGGAACGCCTGCAGAGATTCGCGAAGTAAATGGTCGCCCAGTTTTTTGGTGGGGTCCAAATAATCCAGATGTAGTTGTGCTTGCACATTTAGATACAGTTTGGCCAAAGGGTTCATTTACTCCACTGTGGAAAGTTGAAGGAACTAAAGCGACAGGACCTGGAATCTTTGATATGAAAGCTGGATTTATTCAAGCTCTCTATGCCATGAAGGGCATCACTGGATCAGCAGCTTTGATTGCAACTACCGATGAAGAAACGGGAAGTGCAACAAGTAAAGAGTTTATTAAGCAGATTTCGGCAAATGCCAAAGCAGTTTTAGTTCTTGAAGCAACTCTTAATGGAAAAGTAAAGACCGGTCGAAAAGGTACAGCCATGTACCAAGTCAAAATTCACGGCAAGGCATCTCATGCTGGTCTTGAACCTGAAAAGGGCGTTAACTCCACAGTTGAAATGGCGCATGCAATTATCGCCGTTGCAGCCCTTGCAGATAGTGATCATGGAACAACAGTTGTCCCAACCATGCTGCGTGCGGGTAATACAACAAACACAGTTCCTGATTTAGCTGTTCTTGATATCGATATCCGTTCATATTCAATGGATGATCTCAAGCGCGTTGATTCTGCAATTCGAAACTTAGAAGCGGTTAATTCAGATACGCGTTATGAAATTTCTGGAGGGTTCAATCGCCCACCACTAGAGCCAAGTTCAACCATGGCGCTTTATGAACGTGCTGAAAAAGTAGCTAAAGAGTTAGGCATGGCCCCTTTAGGCCACGCATCTGTTGGCGGCGCAAGTGATGGAAATTTTGCCGCTGCAGCTGGCGCACAAGTTCTTGATGGTTTAGGTGCAGTTGGAGATGGCGCGCACGCAGCGCATGAATGGGTAGACATCAGTACCCTTGATATTCGAAGCAATTTCTTGCACGCCTTAATTAAGGATCTACTCAATGACTGATGGCCCGTTAATCGTCCAAAGCGATAAGACGCTGCTATTAGATATCGATCATCCACTTTCAACTGAGTGCCGACGTGCGATCGCTCCATTTGCCGAACTCGAGCGCTCCCCCGAACATATTCATACATATCGCTTAACACCACTTGGACTTTGGAACGCGCGCGCGGCAGGACATGATGCTGAACAAGTCATCGATACTTTAATTAAGTATTCACGTTACGCGGTTCCACATTCTATTTTAATTGATGTTGCAGAAACCATGTCTCGATATGGTCGTCTCCGTCTTGAAGCCGACCCAGTACATGGATTAATTCTCGTTACAACAGATTCTGCAGTTCTTGAAGAAGTCATCAGGGCCAGAAAAATTCAGCCGCTACTTGGTGCGCGAATTGATAAGGAAACAATTGCTGTTCTTCCAAGCCAACGCGGCCAGATTAAACAATCACTCCTGCGCCTGGGTTGGCCCGCTGAAGATTTTGCCGGCTATGTCGATGGGCAAGCTCACGAAATAGCTTTAAAACAAGAGGATTGGAAAATCCGCCCCTACCAAGAGTTAGCCGCTGAAGGTTTTTGGCACGGTGGATCCGGTGTTGTTGTTCTGCCCTGTGGTGCCGGAAAGACAATTGTTGGCGCAGCGGCAATGGCCCATGCAAAGGCCACAACTTTGATTTTGGTAACAAATACCGTTGCTGCTCGCCAGTGGCGCGAAGAATTATTGAAACGCACAACGCTAAATGAAGATGAAATCGGCGAGTATTCAGGGGCAAAAAAAGAGATTAGACCGGTAACTATTGCTACTTATCAAGTGATGACGAAGAAGAAAAATGGTGTCTACTCACACTTAGATCTCTTTGACTCATATGACTGGGGCTTAATTATCTACGACGAAGTCCATTTACTTCCTGCGCCTATTTTCCGATTCACCGCCGATATCCAATCCCGCCGCCGTTTAGGTTTAACTGCGACCTTAGTTCGTGAAGATGGAATGGAGGGTGAGGTTTTTTCACTCATCGGTCCAAAACGCTTTGACGTTCCTTGGAAAGAGATTGAGTCACAGGGTTACATCGCTCCTGCTGAATGTATTGAAGTACGCGTAAATCTGACTGAAACTGAACGTCTTTCCTATGCAACCGCTGAAGTTGAAAACCGTTACCGTTTTTGCGCAACCACTCGCACAAAACGTGATGTCGTAGAAGCTCTAGTCAAGAAACACCAAGGCGAGCAGATCTTAGTTATCGGTCAATATATTGATCAGTTAGATGAACTCTCCGAGGTTCTTGGTGTTCCGGTAATCAAAGGCGAAACCCCAGTCAAAGAACGCGAGATTCTCTTTAATAAATTTAGATCTGGAGAAATTACGACTCTAGTAGTTTCAAAAGTTGCAAATTTTTCCATTGATTTGCCTGATGCAACAATTGCAATTCAGGTAAGTGGTGCTTTTGGAAGTCGTCAAGAAGAAGCGCAACGTTTAGGCCGCATCTTGCGTCCCAAGTCAGATGGACGTGGGGCTAAGTTTTATTCTGTAGTTTCTCGAGACACTATCGACCAGGACTTTGCTCAAAATCGTCAACGCTTTTTGGCCGAGCAGGGCTACTCTTACAAAATTATTGACGCTGACGATGTTTTTCAAGGGAAGATCTAAAACGTTCTGGATCTACTTTATAAAAATCGTGATGGATTCCATCGATATGAATAACAGGAATCTGTTCGCCATAAAGTTTTTCTAGTTCTTCATTTCCATCAATGTAAATTTTTTCAATCTCAAAATTCAATTCGCTCTTCATTGATTCAAGAACATCCGTTGCAACATCACACAAATGACAGCCATGTCTCCCAAATACGGTAACTAACTCCATATCTTTGCCTCTTTCTGTCAATTTGCTTAGAGAATCACTTATTCCATCGTCCGGGCTAGAAGCCAATCATCTCACCTTGATAGTGTGCGCCCATGCGGAAAATCCTCTCGAAGAAGCTTCGGGCAAGCGCAATTGTCATCGCTCTCTTTGCTTCAATACTTTCCGCTCCCACTGCCCAGGCTCTTTATAAAGTTATTCCTGCAACACAATGGGGAAATATCTATGCAGGCACCACAACAAATGCAAAGCCTGAAGCGCGCGGCAAGGTTACTAACGCCGTAGCTAAATCGAAATTTGACGTTAAGTACAACAATTTTCCTGACTGGGCAAGAAAAGAGGTACAAGCCGCCGTTGATGTTTGGGCAGCGAATTTCTCTTCACCGGTCACTATTAGCGTTGATGCTTCTTGGGGCCGTTCAAGTTCTTGGGGAATTCTCGGTAGTGCGCGACCAACTAACTTTTACTCAGGTTTTGCTGGTGCACCAGATCCAACACTTTGGTACACATCAGCTCTTGCTAATTCACTGGCTGGAAAAGATTTAGATAAAGCAAACCCCGAGATGATTATTCAAGTTAACTCTGGGGCGGCCTGGAATACTCGCGGCGATGGTGCGCCAAGTAATAATGAATATGACTTGGAATCAGTTTTCTTGCATGAGATTGCACATGGTCTTGGCTTTCTTTCTAATGATTCATACGACTCTTTTTACGGAGTTGCTAGTTTGGATCAACCAACTCCATATGATGCTTACTCACAAACTTCTGATGGTCGCCGCTTAGCTGATCTTCCATCGCCTTCACTTGAACTTGGACAAGCGCTAACTACATCTCTAGTTTGGGCGGGGCCACTTGGAATCAAAGCAAACAATGGAGTTAAGCCAAAGTTATACACGCCTTCACGTTATGAATCTGGTTCCTCAACTAGCCACTTAGATGAAGCAACTTTTTCTAAGACAGGATTGGATTCTGTAATGACTCCCAATCTTGATCCAGGTGAAATTTTCAAAGAGCCTGGACCATTGTTGTTGGCAATGATGGAAGATATGCGCAACAAACCACCTGCCGGTGTTGCAACGGGATTGCCAGAGGCGCCTCGTAATGTTCAGGCTTTTATCGCTGACTCAGCTGCGCTTATCTCATTTGATCCACCCGTAAATATCCGCACGGCACAAGTTACTGAGTACATCGTTAAGAATTTAAAGACAGGAACTGAAAAGAAGGCACTCTCAAGCCCTGTAGTTGTCAGTGGTTTAAAGAATGGGACTTCATACGCCTTTTCTATAGTTGCAAAGAACTCACTAGGACTTTCAGAGGCAGCAACTACTAAATCAATTACACCGCAGACAGGATGGAAGAGCACCGTTTTAGATGCTACAGCTGATGGAAAATCAGTTTCTAGCACTACTTTCAACGGGCAACCCGCTGTTGCATATACCGATACAAAGAGTGGTGATTTAAAGCTTGCGACCTACAACGGCAGTGTTTGGAAGAAAGTAACTATCGACGGAGCCGGAGGCACTGGTGGTCGAACAAATAACCCAATTTCCGGGCAGATCTCTATGTGCGTTAATGGAAGCGGAACCAAACAAACTCTGCACCTTTTCTATAGTGATGCCACTGAAAAAGATCTTCGCTACGCGGCCTATAACGGTAAAAGCTTTACCTTTGATGTTGTCGATGGCAATGGTGTTGGAGTCAATGACTATGCAGATCCGATTCGTGTACGCACATCAAGTGATGTGAGTGTTTCAAATGCTTGTGTGGCAACCGCTTCTGCAATACAGGTTTTCTACCGTGATGAGAGCCAAGGTGTTTTGCTTGGAGCGGTTAAGACTAAAACAACTCCTTGGACATATGAATTAATTGATGGCGATAATAAAATCGATGGCCGCACTACAGGCGATGTTGGATTCCATCTGCAGGCGCTATTTGATGGTTCAAAAACTTATCTCGCTTACGATTCTATTGTTTCCATGAATCAGAAGAAGGAAATAACTTCGGGAGCAATACGTATCGCTACGCGCACGGGTAGTGATGCAAATACATGGAGCTACCAGACTCTTGATATATCAACTGATGACGCATCGGTTTTTGGATATGACGTTGCACTTGCGCGAATCGGTGGAGACATATTAGCCACTTGGCTCTCAACATCTACTGCATCATTTCCTAAGCCAAATCAAATACGCTGGGCCTTATTGAGCAAGCCGCTAGAGATTTCCAAAATCACAACTGAAAACTTCGGAACTCCGGGTGAGCATTTAGCAACTGATGGAAAGACTATTCTGTTCAACTGCCAGGATCGTTTATGTACAGTTGATACAACTAAAAAGGATCTTGGTCAGAGTGCAATACGTTTAATCAGAAGCACCCAAGGCTCTGAACCAACTCAGAGCGCCTGGGTGACTGTGAAAAAAGTTAAGTATGTGCTTGCCACCGTCAGTGGAAAGCTGGCCTTACTAAAACCGTAATTACTATTTAGCGTTACGGCGCTGAATGCGAGTCTTCTTTAGAAGTTTCTTGTGCTTCTTCTTCGCCATGCGCTTGCGTCGCTTTTTAATTACGGAACCCATATGTCACGCTCTCATTTCATAATTGTTAATGCTTAGGGAGTTAGGTTACCTCTAGTTGAGGGTAAAAATCGAAACGGATTCTGCGCTTGAAGTGATGCACAAAAGCCCTAAATCCTTCGAGGCGTAGAGCCCTAATGTTTGTTTCTGGTCAACTGGCGCGCTATATCCGCCGGTAATCACTCCCTTGGCATCAAAGGTAATCAGTAATCCCTGGGGGCTCTTAGGTGACCATTTACTAAATTGCGATATTGCCGAAGTGGATTGTATGAATGCATAAGTTGACCCAGTGACAAAAGTAGTTCCAGTTGAAAGAAAGCGATAGGTCCATGTAGGCACGTAAGTATTAGAAAATTTAGTTACTGCGCTTTCAATTTTCTTACCTGTCACCACTTCGCCTGCTAACAATATTGAAGAGGTTGCGTTGTTCCAACTTCGCAAGGCCTTTGGTCCCGAACTTCGTACGACCGAGAGTATTTTTGAGGCTTTAGAGATCTTAACTATTACTCCATCAACAATTCCAACTAATTTCTTGCCGCCTAATGTTTCAGAACTAGAGCCAACCACAGTCAATGTGCCATCACTGTGTTTAATAACCGACTCAAAAACAGTAGCTTGCGTACCGACATATAACGGCTTTGCAATTTTGCCATCTAAACCTGAGTTAATGACTGCGCCGGATGTTCCAACTGCAGTTATTCCGGCCTTATCAATTGCAATCGAATTAATAAGGATAGGTGAGTCGAGCTGCAATGAATATTGCTTAACAACTTGTGTTGTTGGATCGAGCATCCATAGAGAAAACGCATCTAAATCTGCTGAAAAAATATCGGGCGGCGATGAAATATTATCTGGATTTAATGGCGAAACTGTAGGCGATGGCGATGGAGTCGGGCGCTGTAAAGAAGTCGAGCCAGCTATCCAGATATTGCCAGCACTATCAACGGTTGCAGCAGTTGCAATAGAAGGAGAAGCGCTATCGAGTGCGATGTTCCAAAGTTCATTTCCTGCTGTATCTTGTGCACGAGCAAATGAGCGATCGCCTCTGTTGCCAAAAATAATGATTGTCTTGCCGCTAGTGACTAGGCCACCAAACTCATCTACATTTCCTACATTTGCGAGCAACTTAAGCGCTTTAACTGATGGTTTCTTAGTCACGCCGAATGCTGATGGGGAAACTAATAATGTTGAAATTACAACTAGTGAAAGAAAGCGCTTCACGCTAATTCCTGCGAGCGATCGCGCGCGGCCTTCATAGCTTTGGCAACTACTTCGCCAATGCGCTCGGATTCAAATAAAGCAAGAGCCGCCGCAGTTGTTCCATTGGGACTCGTGACATTTTCACGCAGAGTCGTTGCACTTTTTCCGGATTCATCAAGTAGTTTTGCCGCCCCGAGAATCGTTTGCACAGTCAAAGTTGTGGCATCTTCATCTGATAGCCCCAACTCTTTAGCTCCAGAAATCATCGCCTCAACAAATCTAAAAAAGTACGCAGGTCCCGAACCACTTGTGGCGGTTACCGCATCCTGCAAATCCTCTGAAACTTCAATTACTTTTCCGGTGGCGGCTAAAAAGCCCGAGACAAATTCAGCCTGGTGTGCAGTTACGCCATTACCGAGTGAAACCGCTGCCATGCCGGCGCCAACAAGAGTAGGTGTATTAGGCATAACTCTAACTACGGGATTGCCGGTAGCTAATCCTTCTTCGATAAATGCAATTTTCTTGCCCGCGGCAAATGTAATTACAACTGCGCTCTTGTTGATAGATCCCTTGATCTCATCGAGTACTGCTGCCATATCTTGCGGCTTAACTACTAATAACAGTGCATCGGAGGCAGCAACATTAGCGGCGAGATCGGCAGCCTTAATTGCATAGCGCTGCGTTAATTCATCCGAACGCTCTTTGCGCTTTTCAGAGATAACGATGGACTGTGGCGAAACTCCGTATGAAATTAGCGCAGCAATGAGCGCTTCACCCATCACGCCAGCTCCAATTACTCCAACTTGTTTCATGTAACAAGCCTACCTTTATGCCTGTAGGCTCTGCGACTATGTCTGAATTAAAACCAGGTTTTGCGCGTGATTGGGTTGAATTTACAGACCCAAATGATGATGAAGAAATCTTCAAGTGCGACCTCACATGGCTGACCTCTTTTTGGACTTGTATTTATGGCGATGGTTGCCAAGGTGTTTTTAAGAACCAACCAAACTCTGGCTGCTGTACTGAAGGCGCCATGTATACCGACGAAGATGATGAAAAACGCACAGATAAAGCTGCGGCTTACTTAACTCCTGACATTTGGCAGTTTTATTCAGAAGCTCGATCAAAGAAACCTGGCGGGCCTTTAAGAATTTCAGAAAAAGATGAAGATGGCGATCGCAAGACTCGCAGAGTTGAAGATGGATGTATCTTTTTAAACCGCAAAGGCTATGAAGCTGAAGGCTTTACCGGAACATTTGGTTGCGTACTTCACCACTTAGCCATAAAAGAAAATAAACATTTTGTTGATACAAAACCCGATGTCTGCTGGCAGCTACCTCTTCGTCGTAGTTTTGAAACACGTGAAGTCGGCGAGCGCGAATATTCAATTACTGTTATCGGTGAATACGAACGTCTTGCATGGGGCGATGGCGGCGATGATTTCGATTGGTACTGCACAAGCAACCCTGAAGCTCACGTGGGTAGCCAACCGGTGTATATCTCCAACAAATATGAACTTCAAAAACTCATGGGTGAAGCCGCTTATGCAGAGCTTGCTCGCCTTTGCGATATTCGCGTAGCTGGAATCAAGGATGCTCAAAGCCGTTCACTGCCACTTTTTGTAATCCAACATCCAGCAACACTTGCCGCCCAGAAGAAATAGTCAGTCCTACGTTCTAGGCTCTACCCATGGCCAAAGTTGAAAAGGATCCCTTCCGCTGCAGCGAATGCGGTTGGACATCACAAAAATGGGTTG
>CAIJYZ010000058.1 GCA_903825015.1 uncultured Actinomycetes bacterium | reverse complement strand
CTCCGAGTGCGTAATCCTTACGTTGTGGGTGACCTTGCCAATCATCTGGCATCAAGATTCGAGTAAGACCAGGGTGGCCATCAAAAATAATTCCAAACATGTCAAAAGTTTCGCGTTCATGCCAATTGTTTCCGGCCCATACTTCAACTACAGATGGAAGATGTGGATCCGCATCAGGGACAGAAACCTCTAAGCGAATACGTCGATTATTTGTCAATGAAAGTAATGGATACACGGCGTGAAGTTCGCGCCCTGAATCACTTGGGTAATGAACTCCAGATACACCCATGCACATTTCAAATTTAAGTGAGTCACGCAAAATCATAGAAACTTCTACAAGTTTTTCGCGCTTAACATGCAGAGTTAATTCGTCGCGATCAACAACAACGCGTTCGATTGCCTCTGAAAATAATGGGTAGGCGCGTTCTAGATCATCTGCAACTTCATCAAAATAGCTGCCATATGGACGCTCAGAAGAGCCTGTTGATGCTGCGGCACGAACCAAGCCACCGTAGCCAGATGTGTCTCCGGTGCCGCGGGCACCAAACATTCCTTGATCGCTCATTTAAGCCAGCAACCCCTTCATCTCAATCGTTGGCTTTGCATTCATTGCAGCAAGCTCAACTTCTCGGATGATTTCGGCACGATTAGAACCAAGTTTTTCATCGTAAATCTTTGAGTGAAGTTTCAAGATCGCATCAAGCAACATTTCAGGACGCGGTGGGCAGCCAGGTAAGTAAATATCAACTGGAACTACGTGATCGACACCTTGCACGATTGCATAGTTATTAAACATTCCACCTGAAGATGCACATGCACCCATCGCAATTACCCATTTAGGAGCTGCCATTTGATCGTAAATCTGGCGTAGAACAGGTGCCATCTTGTTTGAAACTCGACCCGCAACAATCATTAAATCTGCTTGACGTGGGGATGCGCGGAATACTTCCATTCCGAAACGAGAAATGTCATAACGTGCAGCTGAACCAACTGCCATCATTTCAATTGCACAGCATGCAAGACCAAATGTTGCAGGCCACAAAGAGTTCTTGCGCATGTAACCCGCAAGTTTTTCGACCGTTGTTAAAACAAAACCGCTTGGGATTTTCTCTTCAAGACCCATTGATTAATCCCATTCCAATCCACCGCGTCGCCAAACATATGCATATGCAACAAATACCGTTGCAATAAAGATTGTCATTTCTACTAAACCAAAAATACCAAGTGCATCAAATGAAACTGCCCATGGATAAAGGAAAACGATTTCAATATCAAAGATAATAAAAAGCATCGCAGTTAAGAAATATTTAACTGGAAAGCGTCCGCCTTCGGCTGCTTGCGGCGACGGCTCGATTCCACATTCATATGCATCGGCTTTAGCTCGGTTGTACCGTGCAGGACCTGTGAGTGCGCCAGCTACAACTGAGATAGCTGCAAAGCCAAACCCAATTGCTCCTAGCGCCAAAATCGGCACGTATGGATTTGATGTGGATATCACGAAT
>CAIJYZ010000057.1 GCA_903825015.1 uncultured Actinomycetes bacterium | reverse complement strand
CATTGGCTTCAAGATACTTGCAGCATCGATTGCACCTTCTGCAGCGCCTGCACCAACAAGAGTATGAATCTCGTCGATGAAAAGAATGATGTCGCCGCGCGTTTTAATCTCTTTTAATACCTTCTTTAGGCGCTCTTCGAAATCTCCACGGTAACGGCTACCTGCAACTAGTGCACCAAGATCTAGTGAGTAGAGTTGCTTATCTTTCAAAGTCTCTGGGACATCGTTCTTGTAAATAGCTTGAGCAAGACCTTCTACAACTGCTGTCTTACCAACACCTGGTTCACCAATAAGAACTGGATTATTTTTTGTGCGACGTGAAAGAACTTGCATTACGCGTTCGATTTCATTTTCGCGACCAATTACTGGATCAAGCTTTCCTTCGCGGGCAGCTTGTGTCAGGTTGCGACCAAATTGATCAAGAACTAATGATGTTGAAGGTGTGCCTTCTGCTGGTCCGCCTTGCGTAACTGCTTCTTTACCCTGGTAACCAGAGAGCAGTTGAATAACCTGTTGGCGAACGCGATTGAGATCTGCGCCAAGCTTTACAAGAACTTGTGCAGCGACGCCTTCACCTTCGCGGATGAGGCCAAGCAAAATGTGTTCGGTACCGATGTAGTTGTGTCCAAGTTGCAAAGCTTCGCGAAGTGAAAGTTCTAGAACTTTCTTTGCACGGGGTGTAAATGGAATATGTCCACTTGGTGCTTGCTGACCTTGGCCAATAATTTCTTCGACTTGTGCGCGTACGCCTTCAAGTGAGATGCCTAGGGATTCCAACGCCTTAGCTGCAACGCCTTCACCTTCATGAATAAGCCCGAGCAAAATGTGCTCAGTACCGATGTAGTTGTGATTGAGCATGCGTGCTTCTTCTTGGGCCAGCACAACAACGCGGCGGGCTCGATCGGTAAAGCGCTCAAACATGGGCGGGGCTCTCTTCCTGTGGTCTTCTCTTTAGCCTAATACCTACAGGCTTACGCTCGCGAGGTGGATAGCTACTGAGTTCTATAACCCAATCACTGGGTGATTTATGCCCGCCAACCCCTGTATGTAGAGGCTATTTCAGGCGAGTTTTTTAAGCATTCGGGTGTTGCCAAGGGTATTCGGCTTAACAGATTCAAGGTCGAGGAATTCGGCCACACCGGCATCGTATGAGCGCAAAAGCTCGGCATAGACCTCTGGGTCTACGGGAGTGCCCTCAATAACTTCAAAGCCATGGGAGCCAAAAAACTCAGTTTGAAAGGTAAGGCAGAAAATCTTGTTAACGCCTACTTCGCCAGCTCGTTTAATAATCGCCTCAAGGATCTTGTGGCCAACACCTTGGCGATGTAAATCTTTCTTAACGGCAACAGTACGCACCTCGGCTAAATCCTCCCAAAGAATATGGAGAGCACCGCAACCAACAATTATTCCATCAATTTCTGCAACGATAAACTCTTGAACGCTTTCGTACAAAGTTACGGTTTCTTTGGCCAACATCTGGCCAGGTGCGGCATACGAATCCACTAAAGCACGAATTGCTTTTACATCAGCAGTTTTCGCTGGACGAACAAGAAGCATTCTTATTCAACCTCTGGCTTTACAAGTGGGAACAAAATAGTTTCGCGAATTCCAAGTCCGGTCAGAGCCATTAGTAAACGATCGACGCCCATTCCCATACCGCCCATTGGTGGCATTGCAAACTCCATGGCACGCAAGAAATCTTCATCCACTTGCATCGCTTCAAGATCACCTTTAGCGCCAAGAGTTGCTTGTTCAACTAAACGATCACGTTGAATCACTGGATCGATTAACTCTGAATAACCAGTAGCTAATTCAAAACCATCAACATAGAGATCCCATTTTTCAGCAACGCCAGGAAGTTCACGGTGTGCACGAACAAGTGGTGAGGTATCAACTGGGAAACCCATTACAAAAGTAGGTGCAATTAATTGATCTTTAGCAACATGTTCAAAGATTTCTTCGGCAAGCTTTCCGGTAATCCACTTGGGATCAATCTTCATTCCAAGCTTTGCTGCAATTGTTTTCAATTCCTCAATTGGAGTTAACGCAGTAACGCTCTGGCCAACACCCTCAGAGATAGCGTCGTATAAGGATATTTCGCGCCATGTTCCACCGAGATCGGCTTGGCGGCCATCATGGTGAGTGACAACATGTGAACCCGAAACTGCCATTGCCGCGTTTTGCACCAAGTCGCGAGTCAGATCTGCGATTGAACGCCAATCTCCATATGCCTGGTAGCTCTCGATCATTGCAAACTCTGGTGAGTGCGAAGAGTCTGCGCCCTCATTACGAAAATTTCGGTTAATTTCAAAGACACGTTCGATTCCACCAACGACGCAACGCTTTAAGAAAAGCTCTGGGGCGATACGCAGGTAAAGATCCATGTCATAAGCATTTGAGAAAGATTTAAATGGACGGGCAGCTGCGCCACCATGCATAACCTGCAACATTGGTGTTTCTACTTCAATGAAGTTTTCATTGTGGAAAGTCTCGCGAAGTGAACGCATAACTTGTGGACGTAAACGCGCATTTGATCGTGCTTCAGGACGAACAATCAAATCTACGTAGCGCATACGAACGCGTGTTTCTTCAGACATTGGCTTGTGATCATTTGGCAATGGGCGTAGTGATTTAGAAGCCAGCTTCCAAGAGTTAGCAAGAATTGAAAGTTCGCCACGTTTAGATGTAATGATTTCACCAGTAACAGAAACGATGTCACCTAAATCGATATCTGATTTCCAGGAATCAATGGATTCCTGACCGACCTTATCTAGTGAAAACATGGCCTGAAGTTCAGTGCCATCGCCTTCGCGCAAAGTTGCAAAGCAGAGTTTTCCGGTATCACGCTTAAAGATAATTCGACCAGTTAATGATTCGATGTCTCCAGTAGCAACGTCGATCTCTAGGCCCGTATATTTTTCACGAATTTCTTTTAAGGATTTAGTGCGTGGCACAGAGACTGGATACGGCTCAACACCATTTGCAAGCAAGGTAGCCCGCTTTTCGCGGCGGATACGAAGTTGCTCTGGCAGATCCTCTTCAATAGGTGCGTTTTCTGTGCTCATAATGGGCCGAAGTCTACCTAGTTAGGCATTTCGTTCGTGAATCAAGCGAAGGCCAATGAGCGTTAAATCTGGCTCATGATGGTCAATCGTTTCTGAAACCCCAATAATCAGCGGTGCTAATCCACCCGTTGCAATGACCGTTGGGGCTTTTTCATATGACTGCCGAAGTTCGGCAGTAATGCGATCCACTAATCCATCGACTTGGCCAGCAAATCCATAGATTGTTCCTGATTGCAAAGCTTCAACCGTGTTCTTTCCAATCACATTTTTTGGTCGAACAAGTTCAACTTTACGAAGTTGGGCTGCACGTGCAGCTAATGCATCGACAGAGATTTCGATTCCTGGCGCTAAAGCTCCCCCAAGAAATTCGCCTTTGGGCGAAACAACATCCAAGTTAGTGGAAGTTCCAAAATCAACAACTATCGCTGGGCCGCCGAAAAGCGTGTGTGCGGCCAAAGTATTAACGATGCGATCAGCACCAATTTCCTTTGGATTATCAACCAAAAGTGGAACCCCGGTTTTAATCCCTGGCTCAACAATCGTTACGCGAATATCTGAGAAGTAATCATCAATCATTGAGCGAAGTTCGCGCAAAGTTGCAGGAACTGTTGAACAAACAGAAAGACCAGTAATTTTGTAGCCGTCAACTAATGATCGGTATTGCAGCCATAGTTCATCAGCTGTACTACGAGGATCGGTTTTTACGCGCCAAGAACGGACAAGTTCAGGGCCGTCAAAAACTCCAAGTACGGTATTGGTATTACCAACGTCAATTGTTAATAACACTTAGCCTCCCATTTTCATATTGTCGATCAAGCGAACTCCATCTATCCAGCCGGCGATAATCCCGCGTTGATGGCGAGTTTCATTGCTAGCAATTTCAAAGGAATCTTCATCGATTATTGCGGCGTAATCACGCTTGAATCCTGCTTCGGTTGAAAGCGTTGTATCAATAATCTCCTGTGCAATTGCAACCGTTGGAGCCAAACGCGCTGCTGCTAGTGCACGGTGAATAACATTTGCGGTAGCGCGTCCATTTTCAGTTAAACGTACATTGCGTGAAGAAAGCGCCAGACCATCAAATTCGCGGACAGTGGGCACGGCGATGATTTCAACATTGCTCTTCATAGTCTTAATAATTGCCAACTGTTGAAAATCTTTTTCACCAAATACCGCAGCAGTTGGTTTAACAATCTCGAATAAGCGGTTAACAACAGTTAGCATTCCATCGAAATGTTCTGGTCTTGCTTGGCCTTCAAAGATTTGGCCTAATGTGCCCGCACTTAACTTTTTAATCTCACCTGGATAGATCTCTTCATAATCAGGCATCCATACTTCAGTCGCACCAGCCAATGTTGCTAATTGAATATCTCTTTCTGGACTGCGTGGATATTTCTCGAGGTCTTCTTTGTTTTCAAATTGCAGTGGGTTGATAAAGATGCTGACAACTACTTCTTTGCTCAAGCTGCGCGCACGTTTAATCAAGGCTTGGTGACCCTTATGCAGGGCGCCCATAGTTGGCACTAAAACAGTCATCGTGTGGCTCCAGTCCTTTCAGGTACCGGGCAAGATGTGACTAAGTTTAGGACTACTAAGGCAATTGCTCCAAAATCTGGCTTACTTTCCCGTGCGTCAACAGAATCGCATCGGGCTCAATCTCAAGCCAAGGCTCTAAAACAAAGCGGCGTTCATGTGCCCGCGGGTGGGGTAAATGCAGCTCATCACTAGAACTGAGTAAAGAGCCATACTGGATTAAATCTAGATCAATGGTGCGCGGTCCCCAATGTTGGATTCTTTCCCGGCCCATAGATTTTTCAATTCCATGCAATAAGGCAAGTAAATCAATGGCTGGGAGTTCACTTTCGACAATGCACACTGCATTTAAATAGTCGGGTTGCTCTGGCCCGCCGACTGGAGCTGTTGAATAGTAAGAAGACACGCTTTGGAAATCCGTTGCCTCTTTCAAAAGTGCAACTGCTAAATCTAAATTTTCTACCGGATCCCCGATATTTGCACCTAGTGCAATTACTGCTTTCATCGTTGCCGCGTCACCTGCACCGCAATATCTTTTAACTGTGCTGCCACTGGTGCCTGTGGTTTATGAACTGTGACACTCACGCAAGAAACTTTCACATGGTTTTTAAGGATTCGCTCTGCGATTCGACC
The DNA here is from genome assembly GCA_903825015.1 of uncultured Actinomycetes bacterium. GTDB lineage: Bacteria > Actinomycetota > Actinomycetes > Nanopelagicales > Nanopelagicaceae > Planktophila. The sequence goes on along the minus strand of CAIJYZ010000057.1, from coordinate 804 downwards.
AGCAAGTTTTTCAATCAAATTGACTGGCTCAGAAGTAATCTCGGCTACAACTAAACCACTTATTTCTGCATAATTAACCGTGTCATCAATTGAATCGCTCTTTGCTGCAGCCGTTAAATCTACTGAAAGTGCAACGTCGACGAAAAAATCCTGACCATCGCGGCGCTCGTGTTCGAACAGGCCGTGGTAACCGAAGCCATGAATTCCAGTCAGGATAATCTGATCGCTCATTGGCTTAGCACTTCCTTATGTGGTTTCACGGAATGAACTCTAACTCCCCAAATGCCAGATGTAGAGAGGCGCTTAGTGAGTTCGATTGTCGCTGCTTCGCGTGAATCAGGATTATCTCCACCCAAGAAACGTTTGCGCGATCCTCCAATTAGGACTGGATAACCAAGGGCAACAAATTGATCAATAGATTCAATGATTTCCCAGTTGTGATGGGCATCTTTAGCAAAACCAAGACCTGGATCAATAATCAAATTATCTTTTGTAATTCCCGCACCTAGTGCAGCACTAATTCGTTCTTGTAACTCAGAGATCACATCACGAACAACATCCCCATAGACCGCACGTGAATTCATATCTTTAGAGTGTCCACGCCAATGCATAGCAATATAGGGAACCTTTAGATTAGCCGCGGTAGATAACATCTCTGGATCAGCCAATCCCCCGCTGACATCATTAATTATCTGTGCACCGGCTTCGACAGCTGCCTTGGCCGTACTTGCACGCATAGTGTCAATGCTGATCCGTGCACCTTTACTTGCTAGCGCTTTGATAACAGGAATTACTCGATTATGT
>CAIJYZ010000056.1 GCA_903825015.1 uncultured Actinomycetes bacterium | reverse complement strand
TGTAAATACAATCATTGGGCGGCGAGTTGGGTTCTTTGCATGCCAGCGCAGCAAGTGGAAATATGAAGCAGGCGAAGAAGGCTGGGCAACAGTCATATTTTGCTCGGCGCACAGTTGCAAATAGCGCTCGATTCGAGCTGATGAGTGATCGGGTCCTTGGCCTTCATAACCATGTGGCAGTAGCAGTGCAATTGATGAACGCTCGCCCCACTTTTGAAGGGCGGAAGAAACAAATTCATCAATAATCGTTTGCGCGCCATTGGCAAAGTCGCCGAACTGGCCTTCCCATAAAACAAGGGCCTCTTCGCGCTCAACGCTATAGCCATATTCAAAGCCCATCGCTGCATATTCGCTGAGCAATGAGTCAATGACAAAGAATTGATTTTCGTCTGAAATTAGCGCACGAAGCGGAGTCCACTCGTTGCCGTTTTCTTTATCGATGATGACTGCATGACGGTTTGAAAAAGTTCCACGGCGTGCATCTTGTCCAGCAAGGCGGATTGGTCGACCCTCTTTAAGAAGGGAACCAAATGCCAACATTTCACCTGTTGACCAGTCCATTGTTGCATCGTTAAGTGATTCAACGCGCTTTGCTAACTGAGGCATGAGCTTTGGATGAACACTAAATCCCTCTGGAATAGAGGTTTGTGTTGCAGCGATTTCACGTGCCAAAGATTCAGGAATTGAGGTAATAATTTCATGAGCATCAGGTGCAACTGGTGCCTTGAAGTTTGGATCAGATTCAGTTTGTAGATTATTTACCGCAGCAAAAACCGCTTCAAGTTGGGCCTGATAATCGCGTGCAACTTCTTCGGCCTCTTCAGGAGTGATGTCTCCGCGGCCAATAAGCGCTTCGGTGTATAGGTGACGAGTAGATCGCTTCGAATCAATGAGTTTGTACATCATTGGCTGAGTGAAACTTGGTTCGTCACCTTCATTGTGTCCGCGACGACGGTAGCAAACCATGTCGACGACAATGTCTTTGTTAAATGCTTGGCGGTATTCAAAAGCAAGGCGTGCAACACGTACGCAAGCTTCCGGGTCATCACCATTTACATGGAAAACAGGGGCTTGAATAATCTTCGCGAAATCTGTTGAGTAACGTGATGAACGTGAGGCGCTAGGCGATGTTGTAAATCCAACCTGGTTATTAACGACGATATGTACGGTTCCACCGGTGCGATAACCAGCCAACTGAGACATCTGAAGAACTTCAGCGTTTACTCCCTGGCCAGCAAAGGATGCATCGCCGTGAAGCAAAATAGGTAGTACCGAATAAGCGTTTTTAACATTATGTCTATCCTGTTTTGCGCGAACAATTCCCTCTAGGACTGGGTTGACTGCCTCGAGGTGAGATGGATTTGCCGCTAAGTAAATCTTTGTTGTTGCTCCAGAGTTAGCGGTGAAGATTCCTTCAGTACCTAGGTGGTACTTAACATCGCCAGAGCCCTGAACTTGGTTTTCGGCGTAATGACCTTGGAACTCTTGGAAGATCTGTCCAGCGGATTTTCCGGCGATATTTGCCAACACATTGAGCCGGCCACGATGGGGCATGCCGATGCAGACTTCATCAAGACCAACTTCTGCGGCAGAAGAAATGACTGCATCGAGAAGTGGAATTACAGATTCACCACCCTCAAGTGAGAAACGCTTCTGGCCAACGAACTTTGTCTGCAAGAAATTTTCAAAGGCTTCGGCGCTGTTGAGTTTGTGCAAGATACGTAAGTGTTCCTCGCGTGGAAATTTTTGTGCCTCAACTTCAACACGTTCTTGAATCCATTTGCGTTCCTCTGGATTTTCAATGTACATATATTCAACACCGATAGTGCGGCAGTATGAACTTCGCAATATTCCGAGAATATCTCGAAGTGGCATAAAGGCTTGTCCGCCAAAACCACCAGTTGCAAATTCGCGATCTAAATCCCAAAGTGTTAAACCATGTGTAACAACATCTAAATCAGGGTGAGCACGTTGTACATATTCCAATGGATCAATATCGGCCATTAAGTGGCCGTTAGTGCGATATGCGTGAATTAACTGTTGAATGCGAGCTGTCTTATCTATCTCTTCATCGCGCGCAAACTCTTTATCAACTGCCCAACGAATTGGCTCATACGGAATATGAAGGGCCGTAAAGATTTCCTCGTAGAAGCCTTCTGCACCAAGTAAGTACTCATGCATTCTGCGCAAGAAATCACCAGAAGTCGCGCCTTGAATAATGCGATGATCGTAAGTACTAGTAAGGGTTACAACCTTGCTAATAGCCATGCGCGCAAGGGTTTCTTCACTTGATCCGGCAAACTCTGCAGGGTAATCAAGGGCACCTACTCCAAGAATTAAACCTTGGCCCTGAACTAAACGAGGAACGGAGTGAACAGTTCCAATTGTTCCGGGATTAGTAATAGACATTGTTGTGCCAGCAAAATCTTCAACAGTTAATAAACCACCGCGAGCTTTCTTAATTACTGCTTCATATGCACCCCAGAACTGTGCGAAATCTAAAGACTCACAGCCCTTAACTGAGGGAACTAAAAGTTGTCTAGTTCCATCGGCCTTGGCTAAATCGATAGCGATTCCGAGATTAACGTGTTCTGGTTTTCCAATTGCCGGCTTGCCATCAAGCTCACCAAAAAATGCATTCATCTCTGGCATTGCTCGAACTGCCTTGATCATTGCGTAGGCAATGATGTGCGTGAAAGAAACCTTTCCGCCACGTGCGCGCTTTAAGTGATTATTAATTACGATGCGGTTATCAATCATTAATTTTGCAGGCACTGCCCGCACAGATGTCGCAGTTGGAACTGAAAGCGAAGCTTCCATACTCTGTACAACGCGTGCGGGAACACCGCGCAAAATTTCAAGAGTTGAAGCGCTAGGTGTAATTAAAACTGGTACTGGCTTAACAACTGGATCAGCTGGCATCGGCTGCGAAGTGGAAGTCTCACGAACTATAGGTTGAACATGTTGAACTGGTGCAGGTTGAGCTGGCTGGACCACTGGTTGTTGTGCGGCGGCAGCTGCTTTCTCTACTGCTTTTGGAATTGGTGGGACACCTTTTGAAACCGGAGCGGCAGTATTAGTGGCAGGAGTTCCTGGCTTATTGTTTTTAAAATATTCAAGCCATGCCGGGTCTACGGAAGTTGGGTCCTCTAAATAGTGCTCGTACATTTCATCGACGAGCCAATCATTTGCACCAAAATCCTGCTCCGACACTGGTGAACCCCTTCTTGGCGTTAATTAGCCGAAGCCTATAGGCAGGCAGGGCTAGCCAAAACTTGAAAACTGGCGGTTGAGCGCGAGATAGGCCACATCTACCCAGAAAATTGCCCAAGCTTTACGAAAATCGGCCAGTCTCGGGAATTGCTCGGATTGCTGCTATTGCCGTAACAATGGCCAGTAGAAATAGTGGGACAGCAACGAAGTAAAGGCCTGCTGCAAATTGATATTTTGATACACCGATGGCGATGAGATTGGCGAGAAGGGCAGGTGCGCGACCAAAATACTTGCCATTTCGAAATCCTCGAGCAGAAATAAATAATCCGCCAGATCCCAGGACAATAAATATCAATACCCCAAGCAACGGAAGTATCTCGACGCTCTTGGCAGTTACGGCAAGAATAATTAACCAAACCCCAAGAGAAGCAACTACTACTGATTCGATAGTCAATAGGGCTGCCAGTAGTGCGCGAGCCTTAGTATTCTTGGCAGGATCTTGTTTCATGGAAGAGAGATTAACTTATCGGAGTAAGGAAAACTCTCTATTTTCACATGATGGAATACATGATTCGCAAACCCATCTAGCCGCTCCTACTTACTTTTATGAAACTCTCAATGGAGAGATAGCTTGCAGTGATCGCACTGGTGCGCTTTTTTCACTCATAAGAGTCGTCTTTCGAAAAGTTAACAGAGATGAAAATCTGGAAAATAACAGAGTCGATGCAGCTGATATTTTGCATTTTTCCGAAGCACTAAAAGATGTAACTCGCAAGCAAGATTGTGTCGCAAGAATTGGCATCAATGAGTGCATAATTCTAACGAGGGCAAATAAAAGTAATGCCGAATCATTACTTACCAGATTGATTTCCGCACCACATTTAACTGTGGAGAACACTCTCCTCGTTCTTGCATCAACCGTTGAATTTCAGAAGGGCGAGAAGGCGCTGGCGCTATTGAACCGCTTAGACAAGGTGGTTTTATCCACGCTGTAGCCGAAGCCGCCTGTGCTTTGTCGGTCACCCTTCTACATTTCCCGCATGGACTTAGACATCGATATCACTTTTGGCGCAATTGCCCCCTTCATGAGAGATCCAACAATCGAAGAAGTTTGGATTAACTCCCCAGAGAGAATTTTTATTGCTAGAGCCGGTAAGAGCGAACTTACGAATCTATTGCTTTCAGCCGATGAAGTTCGCAATATCGTGGAACGTGCACTTATGTGGGGCGGCCGACGTTTAGATCTGTCTCACCCATTTGTTGATGCACGTTTACCCGACGGAAGTCGTTTACACGTGGCTATACCTGAAATAACCGCTGAACACTGGGCCGTAAATATCCGCAAACATTTGATGCGCAATATGTCGGTAAGTGACCTAGTAAATCGAGGTGTCATGAGCCCTCTTATCGGACAAGCTCTCACTTATTCAGTTGAAGCTGGACTAAATATTCTTGT
>CAIJYZ010000055.1 GCA_903825015.1 uncultured Actinomycetes bacterium | reverse complement strand
ATTTGCGCGAGGTGCACTGACATGATGCTGACCGCATATTTCCTAGGGGCCTTTGCCTTTATTGGTGGAATCGGCCTAACTATTTCTAGTGGTTGGTTAATCACGATGGCGGCATCGCACCCACCGATTCTTACTTTAAGTGTTGCAATCGTGATGGTTCGTTTCTTTGGAATATTTAGATCTGCAGCGCGCTATGCCGAACGGTTAATGAGCCATAAAGTGGTTTTTGGGGCTCTGACAAAACTTCGCGTAGGAATCTATTCAAAGATAGCAAAGAGCTCTGTTGCATCTAGTGGTCGTTACAACTCAGGAAGTGTTGTAAAGACAATAGTTGACGATGTTGAGCGGGCACAGGAATACCAACTGCGAATCAAACTTCCTCATGCTTCAGCTGTTATTTCACTGATTACTGGCGCGCTATTGGGTTTTTGGGTGCGCCCGCAGTCTCTCATCATCACGGTACCAGTAAGTCTCTTACTTTTATTGATTATTCCTGCGCGGATAAAATCAAGAAGCGAAACTACTGCTGGTGAGATTGAAGAGATTGAAAATAACTACACGCAGTTGGTGCAATCAAACGTACACGGTGTAGCCGAAGCTGCCATTTATGGCTATCTCGATCAAAACTTGTCAGCCTCAAAAGTACAAGAAGAAAAACTGCGCATAGTCGAGGAAAGGCTTTTGCGAACTACTTATGGTTTTGCAAGTCTTACTAATCTCTTAATTGCAGCATCGGTTGTTGGTTTTTCTTTTCTTGCATATGTACTGGCAAAATCGCAGGATATGCCACCAGTTCAAATCACAATGTTGATCTTCTTGCCACTAGTCATATTTGAGGCCATCACAGCGTGGTACCCAAATCTTTTTAGCGCCGGCAAACTCTTGAGGTCGCAGAGATCAGTTGATGAGTTAATGAATTCAGCCACCCAAGAGGATTCTGGTGCGGTATTTAACGATGCAATTACATCGTTAACAGTTGGCAATGCAACGGTTGCTTGGGATAGTGATTTTATGCAGCCAGTGAACTTTGATATCACCCAAGGTCAATTACTTGTGATTCGCGGTCGAAGTGGAAGTGGCAAATCCACTCTAGCTATGGCTCTTTTATCCCTTCTGCCTTATAAGGGCGCAATCGCCGTTAATGGACGCGAACTCAGTGAGTTCAGCGGCACAAATTCACGGATTGTTGGAACAGTTCAAAAATCACATATTTTTAATACAACGCTTCGCGAAAATCTTAAGATCGCAAATCAAGATGCTAGCGATGAGGAATTAATTGCTGCGCTTAAATGCGTTGAACTTGACCAACTGTTCAGTGAATTTACTTATGGTCTAGATACGGTGATTGGCGAATTTGGCCGAGTCATCTCTGGGGGAGAAGCAAAGCGACTGGCGATTGCTCGAGTTTTGCTGGCCGATGCCGATGTATATATCTTGGATGAACCAACTGAACATTTAGATGCACAGCTTGCACAACGTCTAGAGGCTTCGATTTCTAAATGGTTGGCCGAGAAAATCACAGTAGTGATTACACACTCTGGCTGGAATTCATGCGATAAAACCATAACCATGGCGCGTTAACTCTGCACGTTAAGGGCCTATACGAGACAATGCCGGCATGGCAGATCTAGATAGCAAACTCTCCTCAGTGGTTGGGGATCGCACTGCCAAAGTTTTGACCGATGCATTTGCAATAAGAACCCTTGGCGATTTGATGCGTCACTATCCACGCAGGTACTTAGTGCGTGGAGAACTTTCGGATATCTCGAAATTGGTCGAGGGCGATGAAGTCACCATTCTTGCCGAAGTCTTATCTTCTACCAATCGCCCTTTGCGAGGTCGAAAAGGAAGCATCTTTGAAGTTGTCGTTACAGATGGCACGGACAAACTCTCGCTCACTTTCTTTAATCAAGCCTGGCGTGAAAAAGAGTTAAAGGTGGGCCGCCAGGGGCTCTTTGCCGGCAAGGTCGGCATATTTAATAATAAGAAACAGTTATCGCATCCAGATTACGAAATGATTCCTGATGGCGATGATGTTGATGCCGCTGCCAATTCTTTTGCAGCAAAATTTCTCCCCGTTTACCCAGCCACAGCAAAGATGCCTTCATGGAAAATCTCTAAATGCGTCGAAATGGCCGTGGATTCCCTCGATGAAGTTACTGACTATCTTCCTGAAAGCATTCGTGCTGCACATGCCTATCCAACGCTGCAGCAAGCCTTAGTACAGCTGCATCGTCCAGCAGATCTGGAGTCAGCAGAAAGTGCACGCGAGCGTTTAACTTTTGATGAGGCTTTTTTGCTGCAATCGCTTCTTGTTTTGCGCCGCAACGAGCTTAAAAAACTCAATACGATTTCAAGAAAAGTAATCAAAGGCGGAATCTTGCAGGCCTTTGATGAATCACTTCCCTTTGAATTAACTGGTGGACAGCGCCAGGTATGTGCAGAGATTGAAGCGGATTTAGCCCTGGCCCATCCCATGCACCGTTTACTACAAGGCGAAGTTGGCTCAGGTAAGACAATCGTGGCGTTACGTGCCATGTTGGCAGTTGTCGATAGTGGAGGACAGGCAGCTTTACTTGCACCAACTGAGGTTCTTGCCGCGCAACATCTGCGCACCATAGAAAAACTTCTTGGACCTTTGGCGCAAGGTGGGATGTTAGGCAGTGATGAAAAAGCTACGCAAGTAACTTTGATTACTGGATCGCAAAATGCTGCGGCCCGTAAGGCTGCACTAGCGTTGGCAGCATCAGGAGATGCCGGAATCGTTATTGGAACCCATGCATTACTAGGTGAAAAAGTTGAGTTTAAAGATTTAGGTTTAATTGTTGTCGATGAACAACACCGATTTGGTGTCGAACAGCGCGATGCATTAAAAGAAAAAGCGCAAAAACCTCCACACCTTTTAGTAATGACCGCAACACCAATTCCACGAACAGTTGCTATGACTGTCTTTGGGGATTTAGATGTTTCAACGTTGCGCGAACTTCCACTGGGAAGACAACCCATAACAACACATGTGATTCCAGTAATGGAGAAGCCTGCATTTCTAGAGCGTGCCTGGCAGCGAATAAAAGAAGAGGTTTCACAGGGTCATCAGGCCTATATCGTTGCTCCGCGCATTGAAGCCGGTAACGATGACAATGCTGATATTGATTTTCTCTTTGGCACCGAGTCAACTGATATCGCCAGTGTTGAAGAGCTTGCACCGCGCTTGCATGGAAAAGATTTAGCGGGGTTGAAGTTAGCGATGTTGCATGGCCGATTAAGCACCGATGAAAAAGATGCCACGATGAAGGCATTTGCTGCCGGTGAAATCGATGTTTTGATTTCAACCACGGTTATTGAAGTCGGCGTGGATGTAGCCAACGCAACCATTATGGTGATCATGGATGCTGATCGTTTTGGCGTATCGCAGCTACATCAGCTGCGTGGCCGTGTTGGACGTGGAACATCACCAGGCCTTTGTCTTCTAGTTACAAACTCTTTGGCAGAAACCCCTGCGCGAGCACGCTTAGATGCAGTGGCTGCCACGGTAGATGGATTTGAACTTTCACGCATTGACCTTGAACAACGTCGCGAAGGCGATGTACTTGGTGCAAGCCAATCCGGAACAAAGTCTCACCTTCGCCTTCTGCGGGTTTTGCGCGATGAAGAGCT
>CAIJYZ010000054.1 GCA_903825015.1 uncultured Actinomycetes bacterium | reverse complement strand
ATTGCGCTAGTCCATAACGAACTACAGGTTGTTTAAGAAAATCTGCGTTATGGGGTTAGGTTCCGGAGGACCCGGGCCAACTACGAGTAATGATTGAAGGGGTGATTCCGGTTAAGGCCGGATAGCACGATGGCAACCATCGACCCATACGTTCTCAAACATCTTTCACATATGCAGCCTGCTTTGTACTGGCTCGATGAAGATCCACTTGAACCTGCTCCTCATGCAACGCTCATCGGTGATGTCACAACCGATCTCTGTGTTGTTGGTGCTGGATATACCGGCCTTTGGACTGCGCTTTTAGCTAAAGAGCAAAATCCCGAGCGCGAAGTAATCGTTGTTGAACAGCGCGAAACTGGTGCTGGTGCATCTGGTCGCAACGGAGGATTTTGCAGTTACTCACTAACACATGGTTTTATGAATGGTTACAGCAGGTTCAAAGATGAGATGGCAGTAATCGAGCGACTTGGTCGCGAAAACTTGGATGCAATTGAAGAAACAATTAAGCGATACAAAATCGATTGCCAATTTGAATGGACTGGCGAACTTCGTATTGCAAATGAAGAGTGGCAGATCGAAGGATTAGTTGATGAAGCTAATTTGCGAAACTCCTTTGGCGATAATGTTGAAGTTCTTAATCAAGACGAGACTCAAGGACGAGTTAACTCACCATTATCGAAAGCTGCGCTCTGGGATCCAGATGGGACAGCACTTGTAGATCCTGCACGTTTAGTTTGGGGCCTTGAGCGAGCATGTTTAAAACTTGGCGTAAAGATTTATGAAAATACTCATGTCGAATGGTTAGAGCGCACTAGCAATGGAATGATTGTTCATACTCCTTATGGTTCTGTCTATGCACAGAAAGTTGCATTGGCAACAAATGTATTTAAATCATTGGTTAAGCGTGCGCATAAATATGTTGTGCCTGTTTATGACTTTCAATTAGTGACCGAACCATTGACTAAAGCGCAGATGGATTCAATTGGTTGGAAAGGTCGCGAAGGATTATCTGAAGCCGGCAATCAATTCCATTATTACCGCTTAACTAAAGATAATGAGATTTTATGGGGCGGCTATGACGCCATCTATAACTTCCGCGGCAAAGTTCGCCAAGAGTACGAATCAGATGCGCAAACCTATGCTCATTTAGCAGAAGCGTTCTTGGAAACTTTCCCACAACTCAAAGGCATTAAGTTCACGCATGGTTGGGGAGGCGCGATCGATACTTGTTCACGTTTCTCACCATTTTGGGGTAAAGCCTTTGGCGGTCGCGTTGCATATGTCATGGGCTATACAGGACTTGGCGTTGGTTCAACTCGTTTTGGCGCACAAGTAATGTTGGATCTACTTGATGAAGTCGACAACGAACGCACCCAGCTAAAGATGGTTCAGAAAAAGCCTCTGCCATTTCCTCCCGAACCATTTAAGTTTTTATTTATCCGCTTAACGCAATGGTCAATTAATAAAGCCGATCAGAACCAGGGCAAGCGTAATTTGTGGCTGAGATTCCTGGATGTCTTGGGCTTAGGCTTTGATTCTTAAGCTTTACCTCTATTCTTAAGCCATGACTAATCACGGAAACATGTATGGTCCTGATTTTACTTTCCTTGGAATCCAACGCTGTGATTTAGATATTGCTTCAACCTATGCCGATGCAGATGTAGTTATCGTTGGCGCACCTATCGACAGCGGAACATCACATCGATCTGGCGCAAAATTTGGTCCGCAAGCAATTCGTGGCGGAGATTATTTACCCCATGATGCAGAGCGTCCACATCTGGCTTTGCGCATCGATTCATTGAAAGCGATGAAAGTTGTCGACGCGGGGGATTTGTTGATGCCCGGTGGCGACTTGGTTGCCTCTTTAGAAGTTTTGGCCCAAGCTACTGAAAAGATTTCACGTGCAGGTGCGATTCCAGTAATTCTTGGTGGGGACCATTCAATTGCTTCTGCAGATGTTGCAGGCATTGCACGCCATCGCGGCATGGGCAAGATTTCAATGATCCACTTTGATGCACACGCCGATACTGGTGAAGATCAGTGGGGTGCACTTATTGGTCACGGAACTCCAATGCGCCGCTTAATAGATACCGGCACGGTTCGCGGAGATCGCTTCTTACAGTTGGGATTGCGTGGTTATTGGCCAGATGCAAAGACGTTGGACTGGATGCGCGATCAAGGAATGCGTTCGTATGAGATGACTGAAATTCATCACCGTGGATTAAATACCGTATTAGATGAGTCTTTTTCTATTCTGACCAATGAGTGCGATGGCGTCTTTTTATCAGTTGATATCGATGTCGTTGATCCAGGAATGGCACCAGGGACTGGAACTCCAGAACCTGGCGGAATGACTAGCCGCGAGCTTTTGGAATCAGTGCGCAGAATTTGTCTGGAACTTCCAATTGTTGGAATCGATGTTGTCGAAGTAGCGCCGGCTTTTGATAGCGCCGATATCACAGCGATTTTAGCTAACCGCGTTGTTCTTGAGGCATTGAGTGCAATTGCCAAGCGCCGTTCAGGTACAACGTATTCACCCACACAAAATCTCCTGGATCGATAAATGCGCGATGTAGTTATTTTGGGCTCAACCGGCTCAATCGGTACTCAGGCACTTGAAATAGTTGCAAGTAATCCAACCCTTTTTAATGTTATTGCAATTACATCTGCTGGTAACGACCCTGCAACTGTTATTGCACAAGCGAAATCCTTTAACGTTTTACATGTAGGCGTTGTTAATAATGCCGAAATTATTCGCCAGGCACTTCCCGGCGTTACCGTAATCGATGGTGTCGGTGCTTCAACACAAATTGCAGCCCTTGAATGTGATGTAGTCATTAATGGCATAACAGGTTCAATTGGTCTTGCGCCAACTTTGGCAGCCCTTGATGCTGGCAATCTCTTAGCTCTTGCCAACAAAGAATCCTTAGTTGCTGCCGGAGATTTAGTTATGTCTCGCGCAAGGCCACACCAAATAATCCCTGTTGATTCAGAACACAGCGCAATCTTTCAATCTTCACTTTCTGGAAAAAAATCTGAGATTAAAAAGCTAATTTTGACGGCAAGCGGTGGACCTTTTAGAGAGCGCGAAAATCTTGATGGAATAAGCGTTGAAGATGCTTTAAAACATCCAACGTGGAGCATGGGATCAGTTGTCACAATTAACTCGGCTACTTTAGTTAATAAAGGCCTTGAGATAATCGAAGCGCATTATCTCTTCGGTATGGCCTATGCCGAAATAGAAGCTGTAATACACCCACAATCCGTTGTGCATTCACTCGTTGAATTCAATGACGGATCAACGATTGCACAAGCCAGCCCGCCAAATATGAAGGGTGCTATTGCTTATGCGATGAATTGGCCAGATCGATTAACCGGTTCTACTTCACCAATTGATTGGGCCGTTCCGCACTCTTGGAACTTCTCTCCAATAGATTCATCTAGATTTCCAAGTGTCGATTTAGCACGCCACTGTGGCCAATTAGGCGGTGCCATGCCAGCTATTTTCAATGCCTGCAATGAGGTTGCAGTAGCTGCCTTTATGGATCGTAAAATTAAATTTAAGGCGATTGTTGAAGTAATCGCTGCTGTTGTGCAAGAGCTTGAGAAGGATTCTCCGAAAACTCTAAGAGATTTAAAAGATGTCAGTGCCATTGAAGATGATGCGCGAACACGTGCGAATGCACATCTACTACGATTGGCCCCATAATGCAGATAATCGGAATCCTCGGCTTTGTTGTTGCCTTACTTCTCTCTGTCATGATTCATGAGTTTGGCCATTTTGTTATGGCAAAACGATTTGGAATGAAGGTAAGTGAGTTCTTCTTGGGCTTTGGTGCAAAACTCTGGTCTACTCAAAGAGGTGAAACCGAGTTTGGAATTAAAGCGATACCAGCTGGCGGTTATTGCAAGATCGAAGGCATGGTTCCAGGTGATCAAATGCCAGAAGGTGAAGAATCCCGGGCTTTCTACCAGGCTAAATCTTCTCGCAAATTAATCGTTCTAGGGGCCGGTTCATTTCTTCATTTTGTTCTGGGATACCTTCTACTTTTTCTGCTTTTTGCAGGTATCGGCACAAATCAACTTCTTCCAGTTATTAATGAAGTTGTAAAGGGATCTGCCGCTCAAAGCGCGGGTCTTCTTGCCGGCGATGAAGTTGTAGCCATAAATGGCAAGCCGGTAAAGGATTGGTACAACGATGTTAAAGCAATCCGTAATTCAAATGGTGCACCTTTAACGCTATTAATTAAACGCGGATCAGAGCAAGTCAGTATTACCGCCGCAGCTAAATTAGAAGATGTCGATGGAACCAAGCGTTACGTTCTCGGAATTATTAATGATGTTGGAATCAAGCGCGCTGGGCCAGTTACTGGGTTAAAAAACGCAGGAATTGTCACCAGGGATTTTCTTTTCGAAAGCGTCAAATCACTCATAAAACTTCCATCAAAGATCCCTGCTCTTTGGGGACAAACAGTTGGTGGCCAAACACGTGATCCAAATGGTTTAGTGGGTGTCGTTGGGGTTGCGCGAGTTTCAGGCCAAGCAATTGGAAGTGACTCACTTTCTATAACTGAACGAATCTCTACTTTTATTTTAATTATCGCAAGTTTAAATATCTTTGTCGGGCTTTTTAATCTCCTACCCATATTGCCACTTGACGGTGGACATATGGCCGTTGCGATTGCCGATGAGATTCGCGCATTTATTGCCCGTCTTAGAGGCCGTCCGCGTCCTGCAGCAATCGATGTGACCTTGTTAACCCCTATAACAATGGTGGTATTCGCTATTTTGGCTGCGCTAACAGTTTTGCTCCTAGTGGCAGATGTTGTAAATCCAGTAGTTCTTAATCTTTAGCGCAACCTGCATTCTTACGGCACAATAGCGCCATGGTTGATTTAGGAATCCCAAGCGCACCACCAGCAACCCTTGCTCCTCGTCGAAAGACCAGGCAAATGATGGTTGGAAATGTTGGCGTCGGAAGTGATTCACCAGTAAGTGTGCAATCAATGTGCACCACTCTTACTTCTGATGTAAATGCCACATTGCAACAGATCGCTGAATTAACTGCATCAGGCTGCCAGATTGTTCGCGTGGCAGTGCCTAGTCAAGACGATGCAGATGCGCTGGCGCAGATCGCCAAGAAATCGCAGATTCCAGTTATTGCCGATATTCACTTTCAACCAAAATATATATTTGCTGCAATCGATGCAGGTTGCGCCGCAGTCCGTGTTAATCCAGGAAACATTAAGCAGTTCGACGACAAAGTTAAAGAGGTCGCAAAAGCGGCAGGTGATGCCGGCATTCCTATTCGAATTGGTGTGAATGCAGGTTCACTTGATCCACGTTTATTAGCAAAATATGGCAAGGCAACTCCTGAAGCTTTGGCTGAATCAGCGCTCTGGGAAGCATCACTGTTTGAGGAGCATGGTTTTTCTAATATCAAAATCTCAGTCAAGCACCATGACCCAGTAACGATGGTTAATGCATATCGAATCCTTGCAGCAAAATGTGATTACCCATTACATCTTGGAGTTACCGAAGCTGGACCGATTTTTCAAGGCACAATTAAATCTGCAACTGCTTTTGGCATTTTGCTGGCTGAAGGTATCGGCGACACAATTCGAGTATCTCTTTCAGCTCCTCCAGTTGAAGAAGTAAAAGTTGGAATCTCAATTCTGGAATCACTAAATTTGCGCCAGCGTAAGTTAGAGATTGTGTCATGTCCATCATGTGGCCGCGCTCAAGTTGATGTGTACACCTTGGCTGAAAAAGTTCAGGCCGGATTGCAAGGAATGACAGTTCCACTGCGCGTTGCGGTAATGGGATGCGTTGTTAATGGACCAGGGGAGGCGCGCGAAGCAGATCTTGGTGTTGCATCTGGAAATGGCAAGGGGCAAATTTTTGTTAAGGGTCAAGTCATTAAGACGGTACCCGAAGCCCAAATTGTTGAAACTTTAATTGAAGAAGCAATGCGCTTGGCCGAAGAAATGGAAGCTGCAGGCGTTGCTTCTGGGCAACCAACTGTTGATATTCGATAGGCTCGCGCCATGTTAAAAATGTCTACGCTTTTTTTGCGTACGCTTCGCGATGATCCAGCCGATGCTGAAGTTGCAAGCCACCGTTTACTCGTACGCGCCGGATATATTCGCAGAATTGCTGCAGGCATTTACTCATGGTTGCCTCTGGGTGTAATCACACTTCGCAACGTAGAAAACGTGATCCGCCAAGAGATGGATCAAGCAGGCTTTCAAGAAGTTCACTTTCCAGCGTTATTGCCACGCGAGGCATATGAAGCCACTAATCGTTGGGAAGAATATGGCCCATCGCTATTTCGTTTACAGGATCGCCGGGGCGCAGATTACCTATTAGGGCCAACGCATGAAGAGATGTTTACTCTGATGGTTAAGAGCGAATACTCATCGTATAAAGATTTGCCACTTTCTATCTATCAAATTCAAACTAAGTATCGCGATGAAGCGCGCCCACGCAGCGGAATCATCCGTGGCCGTGAGTTTGTTATGAAGGATTCATATTCATTTGATATCGATGATGCAGGCCTTGAAGTGTCCTACCAAAAACACCGTGATGCTTACATCAGTTGTTTCGATCGCCTTGGAATGAAATACAACATCGTTAAGGCAGTCTCTGGTGCAATGGGCGGATCAAAATCTGAAGAGTTTCTAGCTCCATGTCCAACTGGTGAAGACACATATGTTTTGTGTCCTAACTGCGGCTTTGCAGCTAATGTCGAAGCGATGGTTACAAAAGTTGCAGATGGTGATCCTTCAGGTGTTCCAGTCCTTGAAGAGTTAAATACGCCAAATACTCCAACGATTGATTCATTGGTTGACCTCTTGAATGAAAAATTCGGTGGGGGATATACCGCAGCTGATACTTTGAAAAATATTATGTTGGTTGCTGATGGCACACCTCTTGCTGTTTTAGTCCCAGGGGATCGTGAAGTTGATCTAAAACGTTTGCAAGAAAACTTAGGCGGAATTCACGAGCTACGTGTCTTTGAAGAAGCAGATTTTGCTAAGCATCCATCACTTGTTAAGGGATATATCGGACCTCAAGATGCTGCGCGCTCTGGAATCAAAGTTCTTGCAGATCCTCGCGTGGCACCAGGAACTTCATGGATTAGTGGTGCAAATAAGAAAGATCATCACGCACGTTATGTTGTTAACGGCCGCGACTTCACCCCAGATGCATATGTTGAGGCAGCAGAAGTTCGCGCTGGAGATAGTTGCCCTGAATGCAATACTGAAATCGTTATTGATCGCGCCATCGAAATCGGCCATATCTTTCAGCTAGGTCGCAAGTATGCACAAGCCTTAAGCCTTACGGTCCTTGATCAAAACGGGAAATCTCAAGTTGTGACAATGGGCTCTTATGGAATCGGTGTATCACGCGCAGTTGCTGCAATCGCCGAACAAACCAGCGATGAGATTGGACTTAACTGGCCAGCAGAGATTGCGCCAGCCAAGGTCCATATCGTTGCAACTGGTAAAGAAGATCTTCCCTTCGATACCGCACTCGATATCGCAACCAAATTAGAAGCTGCTGGCATATCGGTCATGCTTGATGATCGCCGCGATGCAAGTGCTGGCGTTAAGTTTAAAGATGCCGAGTTAATCGGTAACCCAATAATCGTCGTGGTTGGTAAGGCATTAGCTGATGGAAACGTTGAAGTTCGTGTTCGCAGGAGCGGGGATAAAAGCGAAGTTGCCGTTGCCGATGCAGTATCAACCATCGCAAAGTTATTAGCTTAGAGACGTGTTTGCTGATTTAACTTTTGCAACTGGGCTCTTTCTCATCTGCGCCTCATTTTTCGCTGGCTTTGTCGATTCAATTGCAGGTGGCGGGGGATTAATTCAACTTCCAGCTCTATTGATTGGTCTTCCCAAAACTGAAACTGTCACGGTGCTTGGCACAAATAAGTTTGCATCGGTCTTTGGCACATCAACGGCGGCGGCTTTGTATCGCAGACAAATTAAGCCCGATCCCAAAATTCTTATAGCAATGGCATTGCCAGCATTTATCGGTTCGGCAATTGGGGCATCACTTGCCTCACAAATTCCGACTAAGAGTATGCGCCCGATAGTTTTAGTTTTACTTATTGTTGTTGCGATTTACACCTGGCTAAAGCCAGATCTTGGAAAAATTGAATTGTTACGCCACCATTCACAGCGCCGGATCCAAATCTCGGTTGCAGCAGGTCTGATAATTGGTTTTTACGATGGAATCTTTGGTCCAGGTACTGGTTCATTTTTAATGTTAATTCTGGTCGCATCTTTGGGTTATGCATTTATAACTGCGTCGGCGATTGCCAAAGTTGTAAATGTTTCAACAAATGTTGGAGCCATCATTATCTTTGGGATTCATGGCGCAGTAATTTGGCAGCTGGGATTGTTACTAGGAGCTGCAAATGTCACCGGAGCCGTAATCGGTTCGCGGTTGGCGATTCGTGGGGGATCGACTTTGGTGCGTAAAGTTTTCCTGATTGTGACCGTAGCGCTAATCGTAAAAGTCGGAATTGATACTTTCGCATCTTTCTAGTTAGAATTGCACCTACAACTTAATAAGAAAGTAGATCTGACCCATGTCATTAAAAGAGTCATTGCATGAACTTCTCACCCCAGCTGTAGAAAACGCGGGGTTTTTCTTAGATGAAGTTCAAATCACTAGCCCTGGCAACCACCGCACAATTACATGTGTTGTTGATGGCGTAAAACCTTTAAATATGGATGAAGTAACAGTCGTATCACGCATTATTTCCGAAATTCTTGACGCCGCACCTGTTGTTGGTGACGAAGCATTCACATTAGAGGTTACATCTCCTGGTGTTGATCGTCCGTTGACTCTGCCACGCCATTGGACCAAAAACCTGACTCGCTTAATCAAAATGACGTTAAATGATGGAAGCGTTTTGACTGCGCGCCTTGGTGAATTTAACGAAACGCATGCAAAGTTCGTTGAAAATATTAAGGGACGAATGAAAAACCATGAGATTGCCTTTGCAGATATTAAAAAGGCCGTAGTGGAAATTGAATTCAATCGAAAGGATGACAACTAATGCATGTCGAGATGTCAGCCCTTATTGCACTTACAAACGAAAAAGGCATTCCCCTCGAGCAGCTGATTCAAGCGATCGAAGTTGGGGTTCTAACTGCTTACAACCAGACCGATGAAGCTAAGCGCTATGCCCACGCTGTTCTTGATCGCGAAACCGGCGAAATCCAAATCCTGATTCCTCAGTTCAATGAGATTGGCGAAAAGATCGGTGACGAGCAAGATATTCCAGATGGTTTCTCACGTGTTGCTACATCAACTGCCCGCCAAGTAATCAAGATGAAGATGCGTGAAACAAATGATGCTTCAATCGTTGCCGAGTTCACTGCAAATGTGGGCGATGTGATTTCAGGCGTTGTTCAGCAGGGCCGTGATCCAAAGATGATTCAAGTCAATCTTGGACGTTTCGAGGGCCGTATTCCTCCACAAGAACAAGTTCCTGGTGAGGTATATAACCACGGCGATCGCATTAAATGTTTTGTTGTAGAAGTTAAGCAAGGGTTAAAAGGTCCAGAGATTATGTTGTCGCGATCTCACCCAGCACTTGTTAAACAGTTATTTGCACTTGAAGTTCCCGAGATTAAAGATCGCATCGTTGAAATCATGGCCGTTGCCCGCGAAGCCGGACATCGCACAAAAGTTGCCGTACGTTCACACCGTGCAGGTGTAAGTCCTAAGGGCTCATTAATCGGCCCGATGGGAGCTCGCGCTCGGGCAGTAATGGATGAACTTCACGGTGAGAAAATCGACATCGTGGATTGGTCTGAAGATCCAGCAATCTTTGTTGGCCACTCATTAGCTCCGGCCAAAGTTTCCTCCGTTGAAATTACCGACCTCGCCTCGCGAGCTGCAAAAGTAGTAGTTCCGGATTACCAGTTGTCCTTAGCAATTGGAAAAGATGGACAAAACGCCCGCTTAGCCGCACGTCTGACTGGCTGGCGAATCGATATCCACCCAGACAACCCCATCGTTTAAATAAGCCCATTGGGTAATTAGCCCGAGGTTCGATACCATTGGGCATTGAAACTACGCCTAAGAAATTGGCGCATAAGAATGGATATGAAAGATATGAAACTTAAATGAGCTCGTTAGAACTATGAGGTCGTTCAACTAGGGCTTGCATGTAATCTTTCATGCGGGCCAAGACAGGGGAAAAATTGTCAAAGGTCCGCGTACACGAGTTAGCAAAGCAACTCGGTATGGAGAGCAAGGTCGTCCTTGCAAAGCTCCAAGAAATGGGCGAATTCGTCCGATCAGCATCATCGACTGT
>CAIJYZ010000053.1 GCA_903825015.1 uncultured Actinomycetes bacterium | reverse complement strand
GTGACATAAGAGCCACTTATGTTTATTGATTCTCCAAGGCCCGGTAGCGCAGTTGGTTAGCGCGCCGCCCTGTCACGGCGGAGGTCGCGGGTTCAAGTCCCGTCCGGGTCGCAAAGGTTTTGGTGTCGTATGCCATTAGGTAGCCGATATTGAAACCTTGTTTGGCTTGGTAGCTCAGTTGGTACGAGCGAACGACTGAAAATCGTTAGGTCGCCGGTTCGATCCCGGCCCAAGCCACAAACGTTTAATAATTAAATGAATTCTTTATTACTCAATAAAAAAGCCGAGCTAGAAAAACTAGCCCGGCTTTTCGCTTTCTATTAATTAGTTAAAAGTTACAGCCTTAGACTTTAGATCAAAGACAGAGCTAACAACCTTTAGTTCACCCTTTGTAAGCGCCTCATGCAAGAGATCGCTCTGGCTAAGAACTAGCTTTGCGCTCTGTATTGAATTTGCCTTCACTGAATCTGCAAGTGTGTGTCCCGCTGGCAGAGCTGTGATTGCTGGACGGATCTTGTCGACGAGTGCATCAATGTGACCGCCGGCCTTTCCACCACTTGTGATGATTCCTTCAGTTGCCTTAACGGCGCCACAGTTGCTGTGACCCATTACAACAATTAGACCAACTGATAAATGCTCAACTGCATACTCAAGGCTTCCAAGAACATCGTCATCGATAACGTTTCCTGCATTGCGAACAACAAAGAGGTTTGCAGGTGCAATATCAAAAACCTCATCAGGGTGAACGCGTGAATCTGCACAACCTAGTACTGCAGCAAATGGCCACTGACCGTCTGTCCATGCCTTACCTGCAGGTGAGAGATTC
The DNA here is from genome assembly GCA_903825015.1 of uncultured Actinomycetes bacterium. Taxonomy (GTDB): domain Bacteria; phylum Actinomycetota; class Actinomycetes; order Nanopelagicales; family Nanopelagicaceae; genus Planktophila. The sequence continues at coordinate 16,304 of CAIJYZ010000053.1, read as the reverse complement.
TTACGAATCGCACGACCCTTTACAACGCGCTTGTTACCTTCTTTTAGAATAGTAAGCGCTTCTGCTGGTGAAATTTCTTTTGCATCTGGACGTGGGTTTTCTGCAGCCCATGCACCATCAAGAATTGAAAGAGGTACAAGCGATAGTGCAGCGCCTGCTCCAACTCGGGTAAGAAAATCTCTACGTGAAAATGCTGATTTTTCCATTTATCTCTCCGTAACATTGATTAAGCAACTGGAGAAGGCTAGGTAGATAAACTCTCTACCGCAAAAGCGCTACAGGGCTTGCCCCTCTCACTAATGGATCAACTTTCACAACACCTGTAGTTAAATCACTTTTCATTTCTAATGATTTTCAATTTTCCAATTTTGATAATTGCTCAAGAAATCATTTGGCCCAGATATTGCAGAAGTGAAATCGGGTTGTTGATTGAGATGGTCAGGCCGTTGTGTTTGTCAGTGGTTGGTGCGAGGGTTCCGAAATAACTATCCAAATAGGAGAAATAATCGTGACCGCGAGTTCAGATTTATATATTTTTATCGATGAGTCGGGGAACTTTGATTTCACATCTAAGGGCACCTCGCATTTTGTTCTTGGAGGTGTGGCAACTCTAAATCCAACCGCCTCCGCTAAAGAGCTAATTTCTCTTAAATATCGACTTCTCAGAGACGGGAATGATGTTCCCGAATTTCATGCTTCGGAGGATAAGCAGGCAATCCGTAATCAAGTATTTCCTGTGCTGAATTCGATGAATGAAATCCAGGCTCATGTCATCTATGGAGACAAACATTATTTGGCCACTAACTTGCAGAATCCGGGGGGCATATATTCGCTGTACGGAAAAGCAATGGTCAAATACTTTATCCAAGTTTATTCAGGGCATTCGTTATCCAGCATTACGGTTGTATTTGATCGAACTTTAACTAAGAAGCGTCGTGGCCAATTTGAAGGTGTAATAAAACCAGAGCTAAAGAGTTTGAATGTGCCCTTCAATCTTTACTTTCATCCTATGAGCACAGAAGATAACGGCCAGGTGGCGGACTACATTTCTTGGGCTAAATATGTTGAATTAGAGCGTAAAGAATCGCGGCCTTGGGGAAGTTTGATGACAAAACTCCAGCCAACGGAATTCAATATTTTTAGAAACGGGTACCAAAAGTATTATTAAAATGACCAACCCGCCTATCCCTTACGGGAAGAGCACTGAGGCTCTTATTGGCGGGTTGGAACTTTGAATAAAGAATAACACAAAGGAGAGTCAAGTAAAAAGAGGTTTAATCCACTCTCACAACACCAGTAGGTGTCATTAAGTGAACTGCGACAATTCCTGATTCGCCTTCAGTATCAGCTGGGCTTAACCACACAACTTCAACATCGCTACCAAGTGCTGTAGTTAAATCATTTCCGAGCCACTCTTCAATACGCTTTTCATCTCCGGCGATTTCAACTTTAACAATCTTTGCAACTGCTTTTCCATCAGTTGATGGGTGATCAAGTGATTTCCATTCAATGAAAAATGGCAACTGCTTATCTTCTAAAGTTCCAAGGACGCCGATCTGCTTCCATGAAAGATCGTGACCATCTGGCTTTGTGCGGTGACCATCAACTGCTTGGCGACCAAGACGTTCTTCAACCTTTGAAACATCTGAAACTGCCACAACCCAAGTTAGCCAACCGCCACCTTCTGCAGCACGACGAGAAACAGCTTTACCAAAAGGTGAAGCATCTGATGCTGGGTGATCTAGTGGACATACAACTTCGATGTAATGGCCGTTCTGCAATGGCAACGTGAAGTTACGAGTTCCAAAGCGTGGGTGCACGCCTCCGTCAACGAAGGTGCTGCCAAGGCGTGAACCAAGGCGTTGAACTGTGTCGGCTAGTTGATCATGGGAAGTTACATATGAGACATGGTCTAAGCGCATGGGTAAATCTTGCCCTATGAAAAGGGGTGCTAATTACCATCTGGCCAAGCGTGGCTACTGCGTGCAAATCAGGTTTTTAGTGGGGGTTTTGCCGGTAGTTAGGTATTTATCTACGGCATCGTCGGTGCACGCAGAGCCGCGGCCGTAACCAGTGTGACCTTCGCCCTTGAGGGTTATCAGGTGGCTGCCCACGATGTATCTGCTTAGAGTTTTGGCCCAGGCATATGGAGTTGCAGGGTCTTGAGTTGTGCCGATTACTAATACTGGAGTTGCAGTATTAAAAGAGATTTTGTGATTGTCGGGGGCAGGTGTCTTCATTGCTTGGTTTAGGAAGTTGCACGTGATTCCGCTGTAGGCAACGTAAGGACCAAAGACCGGAGCGGCCTTTATGTAGTTTGAAACATTTGCACGGATTTGATCATTTGATTTGCTCTGTTGCCAATCAAGACAGTCGATAACGGCATTGGCATCGTTTTCATTATTTTTATATGTTCCATCACTGCTGCGGCCGTTGTATGCATCAGCCAACTTTGCAAATGTTGTTCCATCACCAGTTAGCGCTTCGGCGATTGCAGAGCGAAGCATTGGCCAACCAGATACATCATCATATAAAGCCGATGCTGTGCCAGTAACAACAAGACCTTCAGTAATTATTCGTGCGGGTTGTTCTCCCGCAATAGTTAGTGGTTGTGTGGAAACTTTGTTAAAGAGATCGGTAAAAAATTGTGGAGTTGCATTTGTAGGAAGCGGACAGTTTTTATGTTTAGGACAGTCGGCGATAAAGTTTGCGAGCGCTTGATCAAATGCGACGGCTTGCACCAGAGTTTGTTCTTCGATTGGAATAGTTGAATCCACTGCGCCATCTAGAACAAAGCGTCCAACTTTGTCGGGAAATGCTTGTGCATACAACGTGCCTAAATACGTTCCATATGAAAAGCCTAAATAGTTGAGTTTGGAATCACCGAGGCCTTGGCGTAGCAGTTCCATATCGTGGGCGGCTTCTTGCGTTGAAAAGTGAGCGATGTTGGGAGTATTGGCTACGCACTTATCTACAAAGGTTTTGGTGTCGGATAAGGCCTGGGCATATTCGGCATCGTTATCAGGCTTAGGGTCGCTGGCAAAAGAGGCATCTTGTTCGCTGGCATTGAGGCAGTGAATCTGGGTGCTATCGCCTATCCCGCGTGGGTCAAAGCCAACAATGTCATAGCGCTCAAGCACATCAGGGTTAACGATGTATTCGGCGTTGAGGGCGTATTCAATACCGCTGACACCTGGGCCACCTGGGTTTACTACTAGGGATCCGATTCGATCGTGCTGGTTGGGGTCGCGATATCTAACGATGGCGATGTCGAACTGTCCTAAAGATGCATCGCTGTAATCAATAGGAACTTTCAAGGTGGCGCATTGGAAGTATCCATGGCAGGTAGTCCACTTAAGGGATGAGGCATCGTTAGGTGCATCCGGAAATGTTTGCTTTGTTGTCGAAGAACAGCTGGTAAGTAAGAGTGCGATAAATAGGAAAGATAAAGCTTTTCTCATCGTGCCAAAACACACATTAAAGCTTCGATGGTAAGTAGTGGCGCGGCATTGTGACCGAGGTTTGTTCGAGCGTTCATAATTGCATTTATTTTGTTGATTGTTGTGTGTGGTTTGGTGTTGGTGGCATAAGTATTGATTTCATTTTCTAACTCTTTATTAATAAGTGCATCGTTGCTTCCAGCCTGCACCATCATTACATCGCGATAAAAAGTTGCGATATCAAGTAGAGCTGCATCAAGACCATCGCGCACCATTCGGGTACTACGAGTTTTCTGTTCTTTCTCTAAATCTTTAATTGCTTTGCTACCACCGGTTGCCATGCCACGACCAGTTGCTCCCTTGCCATAAGCAAGAGATAAATCATCAACCTCTTTTTCATTTCGTTGATCACTGGCTTGATTTGCCTGTTCGGTTGCTAAGTCAACAAGGGTTTGCGCCGCAGCAAATGCAGATGAAATACCTTTTAAAGTAAGTGGCAGTTTCATAATCGTGGTGCGGGTATTTCGCACAGATTCATTGTTGGCTAAATATCGTGCGCGGCCGATATGTCCCTGACTTACGCGAGCTGCAAAATCAGCCATCTGCGGACTTATGCCATCGCGCTTTTGTAGCACTTGGGCAACGGCTGCAGTTGATGGAGTGACAAGTTGTAAGTGGCGGCAACGGCTACGAATAGTTGGCAAAACATCGTGCAGAGTTGGTGCACACAAGAGCCACACGGTGCGACTGCCTGGCTCTTCAATAGCTTTGAGTAAGGCGTTTGCAGCAGATTCAGTTAATCGATCGGCATCTTCCATAACAACTACGCGCCATCCACCCATCGATGGTGCCCAAGCAACGCGGGCTAAAAGTTCGCGGACCTCATCGATCTTGATTGAAAGGCCCTCAGTGCGGATGTTTTCAACGTCAGGGTGTGCGCCATTGGCCGCTGATTTACATTGATTACACGTGCCACAGCCATCATTTGGGCACACAAGTGCTTGGGCAAAGGCAACGGCGGCCGATGAACGGCCAGATCCTGGCGGGCCAGTAAATACCCAGGCGTGCGTCATGCTTTGAGTTGGGGCTTCGAATCTTTGATCGCCTACTCGAGTAGAAGCAACGGCTTTTTTAATAATCTCAACGACATGTTCTTGATCTACAAGATTGTCGAAAACGCTCACTTCTTCGTCCCATTGCTCTTGGGAGCAGGTTTAGCTTTTTTCTTTGGCTTTGCTTTATTTACCGCTTTAGTAGCACCGGCAGATGTTCTTTTTGCAGTAGTGCGAACTGCTTTGCCTGCAGCTCGAATAGGACGAAGTAATAAATTGCCCTTGACTTCACGTGCATTGCGTTTTAATGCTGCGATTTCACTTACGCGAGAAATAATTTCAGTGTGGGTCTCTTCAATCGATTTAGATCCATCCACAATGAAATAGCGCTCTGGATCAAGGAGAGCTAACTGCAAGAACTCTTGGCGTACGCGTTCGTGGAAATCTATTGGTTGAGATTCAAGTCGATCTTTACTCTTTAAGCGAGCCAGTCCGATTTCTGCAGGTAGATCAATAATGATTGTTAATGTCGGAAATAGTGACTCCGTTGCCCAGCGAGAAATACGTGCAACTTCGCCAGGCTCTAGAACACGGCCTGCACCTTGATATGCAATTGATGAATCGAAGTAGCGATCTCCAATAACAACTTCACCAGCAGCTAGAGCAGGCCGGATAACAGAGAAAACATGGTGAGCGCGATCTGCGGCGTATAAAAGTGCCTCGGCCCGTGGAGAGATTTCACCAGTTGAATGCGAAAGTAAAATCTTACGAATTTCTATTCCTAAATCACTTCCGCCTGGTTCGCGAGTTAATACAACGGTTTCACCTTCTTGTTCAAGCCAAGCTTTTAATAACTTAGCTTGAGTTGATTTACCAATTCCTTCGCCACCTTCAAAAACAATAAATGTACCTTTAGTTGGTGCACCTGTGATGCTGCCGAGTTCGCCCTTGATTGCATTTGCAATATCTGACCACAACGAAACATTAGGACGATCTTTCATCTGGCGATAAGAAAGTGCACCGATGAAAGCTGCAAATACGCCGGCGATTAAGATTGTGACCGAAGCGCCGTTATAACTGACTTGAGTGTTTTTAAACTTGAAAGTGTGTTGACCAACTGTGGCAGCGATAAGTGGGGCAAGGGCTAGAACGCCTACAAGAACCACGCGGATCAAGCTTTGCACGAAGGCAAAGGTGCGACCGCGCACATCATCGGCAACTTCCATGCCAAGCATCGTGAAGCCCGTAACCCAACAGATTCCGCTGAATGCACCTAGTGCGATCACGGTAAAGACGGCTAGAACAAGGTTAGGAATTGCTGCTAGACCGACAAGGAAAAGCCCTGCAACCGTAAGAGATGCGCCGAACAAACGTCGGCGAGAAAACTGTGCAAAGATTTTAGGACCGAAGGCAATACCAAGTGCTAGGCCTGAAAATACAGCGCCAAAGAGCACGCCGTATGCAGCATCACCACCACCAAGATCTCCAACAAATGTTCGGGCTAAACCAATCACTGCACCGGCGGCAACGAAGGCACCGACCATACCTAGTACTAGACCGCGGATAATTTTAGAACCGCTTACTGATTTCCAGCCTTCTAGAAGTGATTTGAGTATTCCAATATCGGCAGAGTGTTTTGCTGCTGCGCCTTTAGGGATCTCTTTAAGATTCCAAATAGTAAATGCAGCAAATGCAAAACTTAAAGCGTTTACATAAAGTGCTAGATCAACAGCGGTTGAGTCGATAGGAAAAGCGGCGTTAATTGCCGTTGTAAAAAGAGAGAGAAAAGTAAAGAGCAGTGCGGCAATTGGCGCAGTGCCATAAGCGGCAAGAAGAGAAACTTGATTTGCAGATTCCAATTTTTCGCGCGGAACTAAATTAGGAACTGAAGCTTCTTTTGCTGGTGACCAGAAAAGAGTTACGCACTCAACCAAAATAGTTGCCGTATAAAGCCAGAAATAGTTATGAAAAAGCGGGATTGAAATATATAAACCTGTGCGCAAGATGTCGCAGAAGACCATTAATTTACGACGATCAAGACGGTCAGCGATTACACCCGCTATTGGTCCCAGAAAAACTGCGGGCAAAAGGCGTGAGATAAAAACACCTGCGATTGCAAAGTTTGCTTTTGCATAATCACCGCCAGAAAGTTGTTGAGCCATCGCAGTAGTTGCAAGAAGACCCAACCAATCGCCAAGTGAAGAAAAGACCATTGAGTTCCAGAGCTTGCGAAACGGTCGAATCGCTAGAACGCCGCGGGTTTCATCCTGCGCGGGAGCGGCAGGGTTTGGGAGCGTCTTAGCCATTGGAGGAGTCTATCGGCAGGCTCAGATAGCCCTCATTGGAACTATCTGAGCCAAGCCAATACCGTGAAGTGCCAGTCGGGCCTTGGCCCTCTGGTTACTTCGAGCTACTCCAAGTGATCTCAACGGTTGCGTGTCGAGCTGCTGGATTGTTGTCCTTATCGTGGCCTGGGGCTTTAAGGATGTAACTTGCCTTAAGACCTAGAGCCTTCATGTAGGTAGCTACAACTTTGGCGCGGTTAGAAGATAACCACTCAACGTTTGGACTGATCTTTGTTGGTTGAACCCAGCCAACAATCGATACTGAAATCTTTGCATTTGCACCAAGCTTCTTCTTTAACGCCGCAACTTGAGAATCAATAACATTACGATTCTTGGCATCAAGGAAGTATGAGTTCATCGCGTAGAAGACCTCAAAAGTTACTTTTCCAGTTGTAACAACTGGAACGATGATTGGTACGGGTTGAACATCTATTTTCACAGTTGTTGTAACCGCCTTGTACAGGTTTGCATCTGTCGGAGTACATGTAACAGATAATGTTTGAATTCCTATTGAAAGCTTTGTTCCAAGTGCTGGTGTATATACACATACACCAGGCACAGAGAAGATTGCGTTCAACTGTGTTACAGATAAGGCAATCCCCACGATAATTGCATTTGGATCGGCCCAAGTAATCTTTGGAGTTTGTTTCTCTACAACTATTGAAACCGTTGTGCTAATAGGTGGGTAAGTTGTATCAGTTGGAGTACAGGTAACTCTTAGAGTGTATGTACCAGGTTGCAAAACAGTTCCAAGAGCTGGATCGTAAGTAAGGGTTCCAGGAACTGAACAGACCGCATTAAGTTGGGACGAGCTCAAAGTTAGTGGTCCAGTTGCTGTCGTAGGTGTTGGCCAAGTAATGGTTGCTCCGCTTGGTGCTTCAACAACTAATTGAGTAGTTGTTGTTGCGCCATTACAAGCACCAGAAGATGGCGTGAATCTAACGCTCAATGTGTACGTACCTGGCTTAAGAATCGATCCAAGCTCTGGTGAATATGTAAATGTGCCTGTAACCGCTGCGCCTTGGCAAAGTACCGTTGCATTCAACTGAGTTGTCGATAGTGCCGTTGGGTAGTTGATTTTGTTAGGTGTTATCCAGGTGATTGTCACATTCGGTGTCGGAGCAACCACTGACCACTGTGCATAAATAGTGATTGTTCCGGCAGGTGAATAACTTGCGCCAGCTGCACCAATCAAAGTTCCACCGGATGCCAATGTGTACCAACCATTAAAGGTATATCCGGCACGCGTAGGTGTTGGAAGTGTTAAAGCGGTTCCGGTAAAAGTTTCAGTAGTAGGTGAAACCGATCCACCATTTGGATCATAAGTGACAACATAACTCACACCGGCCACTGACCACTGTGCATACATAGTTGCATTACTTGTGAACGCAAAATTAGCATGGTCTGCATATGGGGTTCCGCTTCCATCGGCAGCGGTGTTCCAACCAGTAAATGTATAACCGGTTCTAGCCATTGTGTTTATTGTTAGAGCTGTTGTTGAACTTCCTGATATTGCCGTCATCGTGTCAGCGCTTCCATTGCCATCAAATAGAACCTGGAAGAGTGTTGTAAAGGTTAGAACTGATCCATAGTTAGTGGTTCCGCCAACAACTTCTGTCGCAGATGCTTGGAAGTAATAAACGGTACCTGGTGCTAATCCTGTTACATCAAATAGCAATGCATGTGTTGGATTTGTCATTGTGACCGGGGCGCTTGAAGTACATCCGCCTAAGGCGCCATCTACATCTAATGCAGCCGATGTGCTTAGACATATTTCGGCAGTTGGATTTGTAGCTGTCGATTTAGTTCCAGTTCCATTTAAACGTGCCGTTGTTGATGTGATTAATTCGCTTGAATCAGTCGTTGCAAATGGATTACTTACACTAAAGGTCAGCATTTCACCGTAAGAAGTTCCAGATGAGTTTGTTGTTTCAATTTGGAAATAGTAAAGATTTGATCCAGATAATCCTGTGATGTCATAGTAAACAGAAACGGTCGATGAATCAGAAGGAATTGTTGATCCCAAAGTCACTGTTGTTAATGATCCGCTAGGTGGAACCATTTTGCCGTTGCCATCAAGGGTTGGCGCACTTGCATAAGTGCCATAGTTGAATTTAACTGTTGTAACTGCGCCTCCTGGATTTACTGTTCCATTTAGGCGGGCAGCCGTTGAAACTACAGCTGTTGCACCCAGTGTTACCGGAATCGGAGCGCCGGGCAAAGTAGTAAATGAATACACCGCTCCAAGGCCTGTTCCTACGGGGTTAACCGCCGTTGCTTGGTACCAATAAGTGGTTAGCGGCTGCAATCCTGTAAGAGTTCCAGTTAATGGACTTGCTGATGCGATATCTGCAAATGTTGCCTCATTATCTGAGATTCCAAGTTCACAATTTATGAGGGAGCTCGTATCATCCAATGCACTCGATGCACTTACACAGAAACCACCATCTGTACCCGCACCGTTTGATGTAAGGGTTCCTGCGATTGAAGCAGTGGTACTGGTAGTTGTTACCGGTACCGAAGTTGTTGTCGCTGTTGGTGGAATTGCTGTTGTAAAGTTTTGAAGTTCTCCATATACAACTCTGCTTGGTGATGCAGTATTTGTTGCTACGGCTTGGTAGTAATAAGTTTTTCCAGCAGTTAACGATGCTAAATTCTTGGTAAAACTTACAGTTACGGTCGTAGTATCACTAGGGGATGTCAAAGTTACAGCCGTGCAACCTGTCAGATTGCCATCAGCATCTAGTGCTGGTGTTGTCGCTGATTCCTTGTAGCAGAATGAAATAGTTGCATTGGTTCCATTTGGATTTACGAATCCATTGAGATCTGCGTTCCAACTTCCTGTGCTATTTAAGTTGCTTGGTGCCAATGTCTTGACAGATGGCGAACCAAGAATGAAGGATTTAACCGGGCCATAAACAGTAATCCCGCCTCTTAATCCTGTTGCCTGGAAGTAATAGCGCGTACCTTCGACTAATCCAGAAGTAACGCTAGCGCTGATAGAAATACTTGATTCTCCTGAAACTGTTGCCGGAGATGCCGATATAGCTGTTGGAGAAGATGTATCAAGCATGTTGCTGCCGTTGATGTGTGGCGAAGTGCTGTAAATGAATCCGGTTGTAGTTGTTACACCGTGAGGCTGTACGGATCCATTAAGAACTGCTGAGGTGGTTGTTAGCGCAGTTGCATCAGTTGTCGTAACTTCCTGCATCTTTGCTGATGTTCTAAAGGGAACAATGTTCGCGTAGATGATTGTGTCTGCGCCGTTATATGTACGAGTAATTGAAGCCTGGTAGTAATACAGCGTGCTATCTACTAGTACTGGATTGGTCACACGCGTAACTGTTGTACCAGGTGAGACTGCGATAGCCGTCACAATCTTGGTCAATGGTTCACCTGAGATATTGCAAGTAATTGCACCCGTTGTTGCAGAAAATGCTGGTGATGAGCTTACGCAGAATGAGATCTTAGTTGCTGTGGCTACATCATCTGCAATACCTGTTCCACTCAAAGTGGCGGTAGTTGAAGTTTGTGCTGCGAGGGCGTTGGTTTGAACCATTGGTCGCTTACGGCTGCTCTTGCTTGTAGACCAAGTAGCGAACTTGAAAACTTCGCCATACTGCACAACATTGCTCGAGTTCCAAGCAGAAATATTGTAGTAGTACGTGGTTCTAGTATTTAAGCCAGTTAAATTAGTTGAGAGAATCGTCAATGGGTCGTCTGAAGAAGTTAATGACGATGTCGCTACACAAACAGTTGGGCTCGTTACGGATCCACGCGCCGTTGCTTTTAGATTTGTTGACGAAGTCGAATAGCAGAAACGATATGTCGTAGCTGCACCATTTACATCAACCATACCTGTCAAAGTTGCCAAAGTTGTGTTAACGCTATGCGCACCAAGAGTTGTGGGAATTGGTTGAGTAACTAATGCCGGAGCTTCAACAGTAACACTTGCTGTAACTGCAGTCGCAGGTCCGTATGTTGAATCACCTGGATTGTTTGCTTCGATAGTACAAATCCCTGCTGCGTTATAAGTAATGACAGTTCCTGTGGCAACCGTACAAACACTTGGTGTAAGCGAGGTCAGTACGTTAAGTGAATTAACGGAGACCGCAGAGCTTGTAATTTTATTTGTTGCTGATGCCGCAGTTGGGGTTATCGAAGTTCCCTTATTTTGAGGCGAAGCTAATAATAAAGTTAGGGTTTGTGCGGTTAAAACAGTGCCCGTAATTGGGAAGCTTTGTGTAACAGGATCTGCTGCAGGATGGGTTGAATCTCCTGGCTGAGTTGCAACTATTACACAAGTTCCGGCGGCAACTGGGACTATGTCGAGTCCACTGACCGTACAAATACCAGGTGTAAGAGAAGTGAGAACTACTGTTAATCCAGAAGATGCAGTTGCACCTGAGGCAAATCTTCCGCTTGTAACAGCCTTAGTACCTGGGTTGGCAAAAGTGATTGTCTGCGCAATGCCTGCTGGATGCAAAGTTAAAGTATTCGTTGCAACGCTGTAATCAAGCCCATCGTGGACATTAAAGAGAACTGTCCCATCAGATGTATCGGTTGGGGTGAAGCGGACTCGGCCCAAATCGATATCGGCAACAGTGATTATTTGGTTTGTCGTTACTGGGTTCCATGTCGAACCATTGGCTGAATATTCAAGTGAGCCGCCAGTAAATGAGGCAACTTTAATCTGAGTAAATGGATTGTTATCAGGATCTGAATAAGCACCAAAAGAAGCCAAAGGTAGAGTTGAAGGTGTTGGATTTAATGCGATATTTCTAGTTAAGTTTGTAGATACAGGAGGTGCATTAAATACGTTGGTGTACTCAACTGGTGCACCAGCTCCAGGCCAGCCGCCAAATACAAGTCCGAAGTAGTTAGTTCCTCCGGCTACTACGTTTCCGAAGTTCATTTGGATAGTTTGAACTGCGTCATATTTAACTAATACTTGATCTTCTGGAACAGAACTTCGTGCACCAGTCTTTGTAGCGATAAAGCGAACACGATTAGGAGAAGTAAGTGGTTGAACGCCTAAGTTCGTTGGGTTCATCATGCTGTACTTCTGAAATCCTGTGAAATCTGTGTACTGGAAACCATTAGTTCCAGATGAATCTAGGTCAATGGAAGTAATCTTCACGTTTTGCAAAATAACCGGGGTTCCCGAATTAGGAACTGTATATGTACCTGCTTTAAAGAATTCAAATTTAAATGTTGCCTGCCCACCAACGGTATTGAGTTGGAAGTTTTCTAAGTATGTACCCGCGGTGGTTGCACTACCTGGATCGTCATAAACTGAAATTGAGCCCGATGCAATTGCAACAGTTGTTACGGCGCAATCAATTGAAACCCCACCAAAGGATCCAACATTTTTGTAGACAACAATGTCACCAACTGCCTTGCCTGCACCGGCCTGCGTTTGTGTTGCGCTCAATGCAAAGCTAGCCGTTGATTTTACGAATGCCAATTTATCCGTTGCCGATAATGCCACCGTCGTAACTGCATTTGCTGCCGGAGCAAGAGTTCCTACAGGGGCTGAGGCAAGCAGACCTAGTAAAAGTGATGCTGAAAGGATCTTGCGCAATCTGAATTTTTGGGCAGTAGACAATTGGGTACTCCTGAAATTGATGGGTGTGGCAGACGAACGTTCCCGAATTCTAAAGGGTGTCACCCTAAATACTCACCATTGCATCACGAAAGCCTCACCCAAATGTGAGCATGGGTGAGTTCTGCCTTTGAAAAGAAATAGGGGGTGCTATTTAGCTTTGCCGGTGGCGGCTTTTTTCGCTGCCTTCTTGGCTCCAGCTTTTTTCACAACGTTCTTTGTAAGCGTTGACGCAGTGCCGCCCTTCTTCGGCTTGGCTGCAGCCTTCTTGCGTGACTTCTTAGGAGATGGACCGTTCTCTGCTTCCCATGCACGACGTCCTGCAAGAAGTTCAAGCCCGCGCTCTAGCGTCATTCCTTCAGCGGTATCACCGCGGCGAAGCGTGGCATTAGTTTCACCATCGGTGACATACATTCCAAATCTGCCATCTTTAATAATCAAAGGTTTTTCTGTTGTTGGATCAATACCGAGTTCTTTGATTGGTGGCTTTGCAACACCGCGACGACGCTCTTTTGGTTTTGAATATATTTCTAAAGCTTCATCTAAAGTCATAGTGAATAACTGTTCTTCAGATGTAAGGGTTCGGCTATCGACGCCTGCTTTTAAGTAAGGTCCGTAACGTCCATTTTGAACGGTGATGTCATCGCCGGCGTTATTTGTGCCAAGGGTGCGAGGTAGAGATAAAAGTCTTAACGCATCTTCATATGTCACAGTATCTAATGTCATTGTTGAAAGAAGTGAAGCCGTCTTAGCTTTTGGTGCGTCGGCTTTCTTTTTCTTCTTCTTCTTCTTACCTGATGCAGTTAGTTCTGGCTCGACAACGGGTAGAACTTCGGTGATGTAAGGACCAAAGCGGCCAGACTTAGCAATGATCGGCAAACTTGTTGCAGGATCGATTCCAAGTTCGCGTTCACCTGATGGCGCTTCTAATAATTCGATCGCCTTAGCAAGTGTTAATTCATCGGGTGCAAGTGATTCAGGAATGTTTGCAAGTTTGCGTTCTTCGCCTTCAATGTTTTGTTGTAAGTAAGCACCATAACGTCCAACACGGATTTCGATTTCAGGGGACAAGTTCATGGTGTTAGTTGCACGGGCATCGATAACGCCAAGGTCGGCAGAGAGTTCGTTAAGGCCTGGTTGTCCATCTACACCGTAGAAGAAATCACGCAACCAATCGCTTCGGCTTGCTTGCCCACCTGCAATTTTGTCTAGGTCTTCTTCCATACTGGCGGTGAATTCGTAATCAACCAACTTTGTAAAGTGGGTTTCTAGTAAACCTGTAACAGAGAAAGCTAAGAAGGTAGGAACCAATGCACGGCCGCGCTTATAAACATAGCCACGATCTTGAATTGTTTGAATAATTGATGCAAAAGTAGAAGGGCGACCGATGCCAAGTTCTTCAAGTTTTTTAACAAGTGTTGGCTCGGTATAACGGGCAGGTGGCTTTGTTTCGTGGCCTTCGCAGGTGTATTCATCAACTTTTACCGACTGGCCCAGAACCATTGCAGGTAAACGCTTATCGGCGCTCTCTTCATCCTTGTTTTCATCACTAACGATGTCGTCATATGCGGCCAAGAAGCCAGCAAAGGTAATGACTGAACCATTGGCTCGGAAAATCGTTGCCTTGCCATCATTAGTTTGTGCATCAAAATCAACGCGCATCTGTAATTTTTTAGCATCGGCCATCTGTGATGCAACGGTGCGCTTCCAAATTAAGTCATACAAAGCAAATTCGTCACGAGAAAGTTCGGGAGCTAATTCACCAGGGGTCTTAAAAGTTTCACCTGCTGGGCGAATTGCTTCGTGCGCTTCTTGTGCATTCTTTGTTTTACCGGTGTAGGCACGTGGTGAATCAGCAACATGGTCTGCGCCGTATAAAGCCTTTGCCGCTTTGCGCGCTGCATCGATAGCTTGTTGAGAAAGATTAACGCTGTCGGTACGCATGTAGGTGATGTAACCGTTTTCGTACAAACGCTGTGCAATACGCATTGTGATCTGTGCGCCCCAACCAAGACGGCTACCTGCATCTTGTTGCATCGTCGATGTCGTAAATGGCGGCTTTGGACGTTCAGTACGTGGAGATTCCTCCATTGATTTAACGGTTAGTGATGATGATTTAAGTGAGTCCACTAACTTCTTTGCACTAGTTTCATCGAGCAACAAAATATTTGCAAGTGATTTTTCTTTAACTGCGCCATCTGCACCAAAGTCACTAGTTGCGGCAACTTTCTTTCCATCTACTTCTAGCAAACGTGCGTTGAAACCCAGCGCAGTCACTGCAGCTAAATCCCACCAGCCAGATGAAATAAAGGCCATGCGTTCGCGCTCTTTTTCAACGATCAAACGTGTAGCAACTGATTGCACACGCCCTGCTGAAATACGTGGCATAACTTTTTTCCACAGTACGGGAGATAAGCGATAACCAAATAAGCGGTCTAATACACGTCGGGTTTCTTGGGCATCGATCAAGTGATAATCAAGATCTCGGGTATTTTCTACCGCCGCTTGAATCGCCTCTTTTGTAATCTCATTAAAAACCATGCGCTTAATAGGAATCTTGGGTTGCAGAGTTTCTACTAAATGCCAAGCGATTGCTTCACCTTCGCGGTCCTCATCTGTTGCCAGAATTAACTCTTCCGCGTTTTTCATAAGCTCTTTGAGTTCGGCAACTTTGGCCTTTTTGTCAGGGTTAATGACATACAAAGGAGCAAAGTCGTTTTCAATATCAACGCCCTCTTTGGCCCAGGCGATTTTCTTGTATTCCTTTGGAATATCAGCTGCACGCTGAGGCAGGTCGCGAATATGGCCGACGGAGGCCTCGACGATGTATCCATCGCCGAGGTATCCGCCAATTTTCCTGGCCTTAGCTGGTGATTCAACAATCACCAGCTTTATAAGGTCAGTCTTTACTTTAGCCATGTAGTCCTTTTAGTAGGGGAAGTGCGCGTTACTAGTTAAGGATCGCTGTTGCTTGGCGACGGTTACGAATCAACGCTCCGATAATGACAAGGGTTGCACCGATGCCAATGAAGGTTGAGATTGTTGTGCTTCCGCCAAGTGCTAATGAAACGATTGCTGGAGTAATCAATAGACCAACAAGGTTCATCACCTTAATCAATGGGTTAATTGCAGGACCTGCTGTGTCTTTGAATGGATCTCCAACAGTGTCACCAATGATTGTTGCAGAGTGTGCATCAGAGTTCTTTCCACCGTGATGTCCATCTTCAACCATCTTCTTTGCGTTGTCCCAAGCGCCGCCTGAGTTAGAAAGAAATACAGCCATCAAAGTTCCGGTACCGATTGCACCGGCAAGGTATGCACCAAGTGGACCAACACCCAAACCAAATCCAACTGCGATTGGCGCCATAACTGCGAGCAGTCCTGGTGTTGCAAGTTCACGTAGTGAGTCGCGTGTACAGATATCTACAACGCGGCCGTAGTCAGGCTTTTCAGTGCCCTTCATGATTCCTGGATGTTCTAAGAATTGATTTCGAACTTCAACAACAACCGCACCTGCTGCTCGTGATACTGCATTGATTGCAAGACCAGAGAACAAGAAAACAACTGCTGCACCGATAATTAAACCGACCAAGTTACGTGGGTTAGCAACATCTAGAACACCTTGGTACTGAGATGCAAGATCAAGTGCGTTCTTGCCAGCATCAGCAACGGCCTTCTTGATTGCATCGGTAAAGGCACCGAACAAAGCAGTAGCTGCAAGAACAGCTGTTGCGATTGCGATTCCCTTAGTGATTGCCTTTGTTGTGTTACCAACTGCATCAAGTGAAGTAAGAATCTTTGCGCCTTCTCCTTCAACATCGCCTGACATTTCTGCAATGCCTTGCGCGTTATCTGAGATAGG
>CAIJYZ010000052.1 GCA_903825015.1 uncultured Actinomycetes bacterium | reverse complement strand
TGCTTGGTTAGCGCAATATTTGAACAACCGAAAAGGCCTAGCGGTCACCGTTGTAACTCACGATCGATGGTTTCTTGATGCCGTTACCGATCGGACATGGGAAGTTGTTGATGGGAAAGTAGAAGAGTATGACGGCGGCTATAGCGCTTTTGTTTTAGCTAAAGCAGAACGCGCACGCCAATCATCTGTTTTGGATCAGCGTCGTAATATGTTGATCAAGAAAGAGTTAGCGTGGTTGCGCCGTGGCGCTCCTGCACGAACAACTAAACCAAAGTTTCGTGTGGATGCTGCAAATGTTTTGATTGCAAACGAACCAGCACCACGCGATCAAGGCGAACTCTTAAAATTTGCACTTAACCGTTTGGGTAAGACGGTCTACGAAGCGCATCACCTCCAGGTAAAACTTGGCGACAATGAATTAATTGATGATCTGTATTGGAATATCGGACCAGGAGATCGAATCGGAATTGTTGGTATTAATGGCGCTGGAAAAACTACGTTAATGCGGACTCTGGTTGGTGAAATCCAACCAAGCAAGGGAAAACTAGTTACAGGCGTTACCGTTAAAGCGGCCTTCCTCACTCAACATCTTGATGAGTTAGATCCAACATGGAGAGTGTTAGAGGCTGTAGAGAAGGTGGCCAATCGCGTTGAAATTGGTGGTGGGCGTGAGCTTTCAGCCTCTCAACTTTGTGAGCGTTTAGGTTTTGATCGTGAATCGCAATGGACCCCAGTTGGAGATTTGTCAGGTGGCGAAAAGCGCAGACTGCAGTTGACTCGTTTACTGATGGATAGCCCAAACGTCTTGCTACTCGATGAACCGACAAATGATTTTGATATTGAAACACTCACTGAACTTGAAGATTTATTGGATAGTTATGGCGGAACCTTGATTGTTATCTCTCACGATAGGTACTTCTTGGAACGCGTTTGCGATCGTTTCGTAGGTTTACTGGGAGATAAAAAAGTTCGAGATCTTCCACGCGGTGTGGATGAATATCTAGAACTTCGCCATGAAGCTTTGCAGCCGGATGAAAATGCCACAAAAGAAAAAAGGACATCCAATGCTGCAGAAGAGCGTCAACTAAAGAAGGACAAAGTTCGCCTGGAACGGCAAATGCAAAAAGCAGATGCGAGAATCGCTGAATTAGAGATTGAGCAAGAAAACGCAGCTTTTGAGGCCGATCGATTACATTCAATTACTGAAGAGTTAACGAATTTGCGAGCTGAGAAGAATAAGCTCGAAGAAGAATGGCTTCACGTCACAGTATTGCTTGAAGGTTGAGTTAGCCTCTTCCAATGCGTTTAGATTTTCTAGCAGCACTTTCAGGGGTGTTGATTGCTATTCAGACACGAGCCAATGGCGAACTTTCTCATCTGATTAATAATGGTCTTGAAGCAGCGCTTATTTCATTTGGATCAGGGCTGATAATTATTGTAGTCATTACGCCATTTAGCTCTCACATTAAAGAAGGTATCGCAAATCTTCGGGCAGCAGTTGCTCGTAAAGAAATCGCGCGGTGGAAACTACTTGCCGGTTCACTAGGGGGCAGCTTTGTTGCAATACAAACACAAATTGTCCCGTTGATAGGTGTTGCGATCTACTCAGTTGCCTCTATTGCGGGTCAAACCGCGATGTCTTTGATCGTCGATCGGATTGGTCTAACAGGTGGCGGTAAGAAACTTATTTCAATACGACGAGTCATGGCAGCACTATTAACTGGCCTAGCCGTCTTTGTTTCAGTATTTGATCGAATAGATGCAAAGAATCTCTCGCTGATGGCAGTCCTTTTGGGATGTCTTGCTGGAGCAATTGTTGGTTTTCGCAGTGCACTCAATGGACAGATCAATGAGCACTCACACCAAAGTTTCACAACCTCATTACTCAATTTTATTACGGGTACTGCCTTCCTCGTCTTACTTATTTTGATTAGTTTCCTTTTAGGAAAGAACCACTTCTCCCCACTTCCATCTGGACCTTGGTGGATATATACAGGCGGGGTTATTGGTGTTGTTTACATCGCATTTATTTCAACAATTGTTCAGCACCTTGGGGTCTTAACTTTTACACTTTTTAGTGTTGGAGGGCAATTAGTTGGATCACTAGTTATTGACTTAGTTTCACCCACAGATGGCGTTCATGTCAGTGCTTACCTTGTATCAGGTATCGTAATGACTTACTTAGGAGTTATTGCCGGTGGCGTAAGTAGTTCACGAGTGAAGAAACCAGTGAGGCACAGATAAAGAAGGTCGCAATTGCGTATGACCACGTTTTTACCCACGGCAAAGTAGCGGCGTAGTAACCAGCTAACGTAATTCCACCGCCCCACAGCAGGGCACCAAGAATGTTGGCGGATAAGAATTTGTAGTAATTCATCTTTGAGATACCTGCGATAGGTGGAACAAAAGTTCTGATCCAAGGGAAAAATCTTGCAGCAACAACTGCCCACCAGCCGGTGTGTTCATAAAATCGCTCAGAGTTGGCAATCAAGCGTTGAATTCGAGGAGAGTTGTGCTTTTCTAAATACGGCCGGCCAACTACACGTCCAATGACAAAGCTAACTTGGTCACCAAAGAATGCACCAAGAAAAATTACAGTAATTAATATCAGGATATTTACATTGCGTGTTGAAGCTGCAACTAAACCAGCACTAAAAAGAAGTGAATCTCCAGGCAGAAAAAAGCCCAACAAAATACCGGTTTCTAGGAAAATCAAACCACCAGCGATTAGGTAAATAAGAAAAGGGGCAAGGGGAGCCAACTGGGCATCAAATGATGCAGCTAGTTCAATCACACTGATTTCTTAACCGCCGCTGCTACCGCCTTAGTGACAGTTGGGTCAAAGACGCTAGGCACAATAAATGATGCATTGAGCTGCTCAGGTGAAACACAATCTGCAATTGCTTCCGCAGCAGCCACTAGTAATTGGTCAGTGATTTTGTTGGCATTTGCATCCAACAAGCCGCGGAAAATCCCCGGGAAAGCCAGAACATTATTGATTTGATTTGGCTGATCACTACGGCCAGTTGCCACAACCGTTGCGTACTTACGTGCAACTACTGGATCGACCTCTGGATCTGGATTAGCAAGAGCAAAGATAATTGAATCCTTGGCCATGTGCGAAATATC
>CAIJYZ010000051.1 GCA_903825015.1 uncultured Actinomycetes bacterium | reverse complement strand
GCCTTACCGCGAAGATCACGTAGGTAGTAAAGCTTTGCACGGCGAACTTCGCCCTTCTTTACTAACTCAATTTTTTCAATAACTGGTGTGTGTACTGGGAATGTACGTTCTACTCCAACGCCATAAGAAACTTTACGGATAGTAAAAGTTTCACGCACTCCATCACCTTGACGGCGAATTACGATTCCTTGGAAAACCTGAAGGCGGCTCTTGCTACCTTCGATAACACGAACGTGAATCTTGAGCTCATCACCCGCGCGAAATTGTGGGATGTCTTTGCGCAGCGAAGCTGCATCTACGGCGTCAAGAATGTTCATGGAATTCGTCCTTTTTTATCTTCATCTATTAAGCACCGGCTTTGGCAGGTGCAGACTGCGTATCTTGCCACAGAAGGGCCTCTGAGCGTAAATCGAGCCAGCCTAGGCTGGAATCTCCCGCATGATTTGGCCGTGAAGTTGGCTGCCACCGGCCACCGTTAGCTCCATTCCCCGCCATAAGTGCGTGGTTACGGTAGCCCCAGCTTCAGAGGCGATGAGGGCTCCGGCCGCCAGATCCCACTCCTTTAGACCCGTTTCCAGATAACCATCAACGATTCCTGAAGCGACGAAGCAGAGATCAGTAGCTGCAGCTCCATTTCGGCGAATATCACGGATTCGAGGAAGAAAGTGATTGATTAAATCCAATTGGTTGCCTCGATCTTTTACATCATAAGAAAAGCCTGTCGAAATTAGTGCGCGGTCCAATTCGATTGGTTCATTACATGCGATAGCAACACCATTTAAGAATGCACCGCCGCCACGGGCTGCATGCCAAGTTGAATCGATGGTCGGGGCATGAACTACGCCTGCAACCGTTCCCGATTCATCCTTGACTGCGATGCTGATATTCCAACCAGGTAATCCATAAAAATAATTTACGGTTCCATCAACTGGATCTATCACCCACGTGTAACCCGAAGTACTGGTTCGATCCGCACCTTCTTCGCCAATGATCCCATCATCAGGGCGAGCGCTGAGAATGGCATTGACTATAAGTTTTTCACTTGCAATATCCATCTGTGTTGCAATATCAATGGCAGTAGATTTAAAAGTTAAATCCCATGATGCGGGGCGATCAACTAATAGACGCCCGGCCTGCTTGGCAATATTTAACGCAAGCTCTAAGAGTTCATCATTAATACTCACCTGCACATCTTAACCCTGACATACACTGGGCAACATGTTCTCGGCATATACAACCTTGTTTCGCACTCCGGGAGCGATGAAGTTTTCAATTCCAGCCCTGATTGGGCGTATGCCTATATCCATGGATTCACTGGCATTGATCTTCATCGTTGTCGCTGTCAGTGATTCCTATGCTTTGGCAGGTGCGCTAAGCGCCGTAGCGTCAATCACGATCTCCCTTTCAACTCCTTATTGGTCAAGGCTTTCAGATCGAATTGGTCAGCGAAAGATGCTGCTGCGGGTTGTCCCTTTAAAGATTGCCGGACTTTCACTCTTTATTGCTCTGGTTATGAACCATGCACCCATATGGACCTGGTTTATCTCGATCATCTTTGCAGAACTAACCTCGGTAAATGCTGGCGGTTTAGTTCGCCGACGTTGGTTGCACGTTCTTAGCCCAGATAAGACATCTACGGCAGAAGATGAGAGTGATAAACATTTAGTTAATACTGCTTATTCATACGAAGCCTTGATGGATGAGATTGTATTTATCGTTGGGCCAATCACAGCGACGGCATGCGCAACATCTATTGCACCTGCTGCTGGATTAATTGCCGGAATGATTTTGATGTCCATTGGAATGCCGCTCTTTGCAATGCAGCGCGCAACCGAACCACCACCATCTCCGGTACGTACCAAAGATCCTCACCCCCCAGTTATTGGCATACCCGTTGTCCAAGCCATTGCACTTGCCACGACATTTACCGGTGGATTCTTTGGCGCAATCTCAATTGTCGTAGTTGGCTTTTCTGAGAGTCAGGGACATAAAGCACAGTCGGGATTATTGCTAGGACTTTGGGCTTGCGGAAGTGCAGTCATGGCTCTAATTAATGGATTAGTGAAATGGAAAGTTACCTATGCATCACGCTTCTTGGTTTTCCTTGTTTCACTCACCATTCTCTCAATCCCATTTATCTTTGTGCACTCAATATTTTGGTTAGCAATAGCCCTGTTCTTTAATGGTTTCGCAATCGCTCCCCTTGTTGTTAATGCATATGGAATCGTGCAAGATGCGGTTCCCAGCGAGCAGATTACTGAATCATTTACTTGGGTCGTTGCTGGAATGCCACTTGGCGGCGCGCTATCGAGTGCTTTGGGCGGATGGGTCATCGATAACTACGGCGCCCGAACAGCTTTTTGGGTTCCACTGGGATTTATGTGCGCGGCGCTACTAGCCACACTGCCCTACTTTCGCGTTTATAAGGGGCTCATCCATTACTCTCTGAACCGTGACTGAGCTTCGATTAAATGGCAAGAGCGATGACGGCACCCACTTGTCTCTTCATGACAATGATGGAAATGAATTCACCGTTCGCATTAGCGATACTTTGAGAGCAACAGTTAATCAACCACGCCTTAGTGCGGTTCCTGAACAAGTGGTTGAATCGATTTCAATTAAAGAAATCCAACGCCGCTTACGTTCGGGCGAACTTGCCGAAGAATTAGCACGCGAAAATAATATTGCTATTGAAAAGATTGAACGCTTTTCTGGACCTATCTTGCAAGAGCGTATCTACATCATCGATCAGGCACAGCAGGTTTCAGTTCGAAAAGAAGGCAGCCGCGATCCGGTCAATCTATTAGGCGTAGTTGTTTCACGGCTTGCTCCACGCAATATCGATCTTTCAGAGCTTTCATGGAATACATGGCGCCATGAAGATGGAACATGGACTGTTGAACTCCATTACCCAAATACCAATGGTGTTGGAATTGCACAATGGAACTTTGATACAACACGTCGCACCCTTGCATCAATGGATGAGAATGCACGTTGGATGATGGGCGATGAACCACCTGCGCGCCAAATGCCAACTCCCGGCCTTGTGTATTCAGATTCAAATCATCCATCGCTGCGTGATGAGATAACACCTGCACCAGAAGTTCCTCGCTTGGCCGTGATTCGTGAAGTCCCAGATGATGAGGCCTCACGTGATGGAGTAATCGCACGAGCAAAGGTTCCAAGTTGGGATGAAATTATGTTCGGCATCAAACCAACTGAAGATCAATAACAGATGATTGTTGATTCCGCGCTTTACCAAAATGGAATCCGAGTTAAAGATGCTGGCGACATATCCGACTTTGTAGATGAAGCCCGCAAAGATGGTGGATTTGTTTGGGTTGGTTTAGCAAGTCCTACTCAAGAAGAGTTCGAACATATCGTTGGCGAACTCAACTTTCATCCGCTGGCAGTTGAAGATGCAGTAACAGCACAGCAGCGTCCCAAGATTGAAGAGTACGGCGGTCTAACTTTCTTCGTGTTAAAGACGGTCTTTTATAACGAGTCTCGAAGTGAGATCACAACTGGTGAATTGATGTGTTTTGTTGACCCGAACTTCATTGTCATTGTTCGGCATGGTGAAGGATCGCCTCTCGCATCTGTAAGGCATGAGATAGAGGCGCGACCAGATTTTCTTATTCAGGGACCTTTTGCTGTGTTGCACGCAGTTGTAGACCGAGTGATTGATGGTTACACGACAATTGCCGCTGAGCTCGAAAACGATGTGATTCAACTTGAAAATAAAGTTTTCGGCGGAACAAGACAGACATTTTCTCAGGACATCTACTTCTTAAAGCGAGAAATTATCGAATACCGCCACGCCATTGAGCCACTTAT
Source organism: uncultured Actinomycetes bacterium (assembly GCA_903825015.1). Taxonomy (GTDB): domain Bacteria; phylum Actinomycetota; class Actinomycetes; order Nanopelagicales; family Nanopelagicaceae; genus Planktophila. Next base: position 3,407 of record CAIJYZ010000051.1, on the reverse strand, counting down.
TCTTCCGCTACAAAAATTAGTTTCCGAGACTTATCAGCAAACTCCAGATGCATTGAAGCCTTTCTTTCGAGATACTCTCGACCATTTACAACGTGCATGCGAACACGCATCAGGTATGGATTCACTTTTATCTTCAGCCTTGCAGGCAGATCTTGCGCACATTCAAGTGCGTCAAAACGAGGATGTTCGAAAGATCTCTGCATGGGTCGCACTTGCAGCCGGGCCGACAATGGTTGCCGGAATCTACGGTATGAATTTCGATAATATGCCAGAGCTACATTGGAGATATGGGTATTTCCTTGTTCTAGGTGTCGTCACTACTTTTAGTTTGGCGCTGCTATACAGATTTAAGAAAGAGAAGTGGCTTTAACTCAACGTTGTAGTAAGTAATCCAACCTGCGATTCAATATTACTGTTTCCACCATGATGGCCGATCATTTCGCCTTCTTTTTCGGCGCGCTCTGGATCTAGTAAAACAACATCTTCTTGAGCAATCGCGATAACTTCGCCCATACGATCAATTGAATCAGCACTTACTTGGCTTCCGAAGAGATTAGTTTCTAGTGCACTTTCACGTGTCATTATCGTTGCTCGATTGCCTAAAAACTCCGCCCATTTACTTGCAACTTCTGATCGAGCCGCCGAACTATCTAGTTCAGGTGCAAGATAAAGATGACGAGCGCGGGGTTCTCCGCCTATTACGGCCACACCTTCAAGTAATGGATTATCTTGCCCAATAACAATCTTTTCCTTCACATTAATCATTCCATGATCAGATGTCAGCCAGATGCGCGTGCCTTGTGGCATCTCCTTCATCAAGCTAGCAAACATCTGATCAATCATGGTGAGAGCTGCAAGCCATTTATCACTACCAACACCATCGCTATGGCCCGCAGAATCTAAATCATTTACGTAAAGGTAAACAAATGAAGGCGTCTTATGAAGTGCAGCTTTAGTTTCGGCAATTAAATCAGCGGCAACATTGGCACCTTTATATTGCGCCCCACGAAATACAGCACGAGTAAAACCAGAGTTTTCATAACGCTTTGCGGCAACATTAGTAACATTTATATTTTCAGCAACTGCTCGTTCAAATAAAGTTGGGACTGGTTGCCAATTGTTGGGATCAACGCGTTCATCCCATTTAAGCGCATTAAGAATCCGTCCACCGCTACGAGGAACTTGAACCGTATACCCCAACATTCCATGTACGCCGGGCAAAGTTCCTGTAGTTAATGTTGCAAGTGATGTAGCCGTTGTTGAAGGAAATGAGGTTTGAATGGTTGCAAAATTTGTGAGCCGCGCAATAGTTGGCATTGCATCGCGATACTTTTCAATAATATCAGCGCCAAAACCATCGATAAGAAATAGAAGTTCGCGCCCGCTAGGTGATGGGCCAATAGATAAAGAGTCATCGGCAGTGGTTAGGCCCAAGGATGAAAAGATCGATGGTGTTATCTGCGACAAATGCACCTTCATATCTTCTCACTTTCATCGGCTAAGGTTGACCCATGAACAGCGCAATCAAGTATTCAGCTGAAGTATCTGAGGCTATGGCCGCAGGTAAGCCCATTGTTGCTCTCGAATCTACGATTATTAGCCATGGTCTGCCGCGGCCATCAAATCTTGAAGTTGCCCAGGAATGCGAACGCATTATTCGCCAGCGTGGCGCCGTTCCTGCAACTATCGCCGTATTAGATGGAGTAATCCATATTGGTCTTGAAGCTAATGAACTTGAGGCAATTGCCAACCGTGACGATATTTACAAAGCATCTAGCCGTGATTTGGCAATCATCGTTGCACTTGGAAAGAGCGCAGCAACAACCGTTGCAGCTACTGCCCACATCGCAGCATTTGCCGGAATCAAAGTCTTTGCAACTGGAGGTCTAGGTGGAGTACACCGCGGGGCTAATGAAACTTATGATGAATCTGCAGACTTAACTGCACTCTCTCAGTTGGATATGACCGTTGTTTGTGCCGGAGTTAAATCAATCCTCGATGTGCATGCCACGTTAGAGCGCCTTGAGACTTTGGCGATTGGAGTTGTTGGCTATAAAACCAACCGCTTCCCTGGCTTTTACCTAACTGATTCAGGTTATGAGATCGAACATCGCGTGGATTCTGCCGAAGAAATTGCGGCAATCATCCGAGCCCGCAAAGCAATACATACTTCTAACCATGCACTAATTGTTACTAATCCCGTTGAAAAAGAGATGAACAGAGTTCGCCACGATGAGATTTTGGCTTCAGGTCTTGCAAACGCCGCCCGTGATGGCATTGAAGGAAAATATGTAACTCCGTTTTTGCTCGAACATTTCCACACTGCAAGTGATGGTGAATCACTTGCAATCAACACTGAAATTATTAAATCAAACTGCGCCTTAGCAGCAGATATCGCAGTGGCGTTGTAAATGACTAAGATTCTTTGCGTTGGAGACTTAGCTCTTGATGTTATTTCCCTTCTTAAAGAGCCAATTAACTACGGCAATGACACCGCTAGCAAAATCTCTAGTCACCCAGGCGGACAGGCCGCAAACGTTTCAACGTGGATTACTCGCACAGGTTCAAAAGCACAGTTAGTTGCCCGCGTAGGAAATGACCCAGTTGGTTTTGCATTAATCTCTGATTTAGATAAATACGGCGTAGAGCATATGAATTTGATGCACTCTGGCCGGCCAACTGGCGTAGTTGTTATCTTGGTTGATACCAACGGTGAGCGCACAATGTTTCCAGATAACGGTGCAAATGCCGATCTTGAAGTAAGCGATTTACCGCCACTTGATGATGTCGACGGCGTTTACCTGAGCGGATATGCACTTTTAGATTTTCGCAGTCGCGATGCTGTTTTGGCGATGATTAAAAAAATTAAGGCTGCGGGAAAGCCTATTTATTTTGACCCCACAACAACTGGTGCAATGAAGATTGTTTCTCGCGAAGAAGTGCTCTCATGGGTCTCGCTCATGGATGGCATTTTGCTCAATGCTGAAGAAGCTTTATATCTTGGGGATGCAAAAGATGTTGAGAGCGCTGAAAAGAATTTAATGGCATACACACCACTAGTTGTGATTAAGTTGGGATCTCGCGGTGCAATGGCGGTCCATAACGGCGTAACAGCAAAAGTGTCTGCCGTCACTACAAGTGTTGTTGATACAACCGGCGCGGGTGATTCATTTGCTGCTGGATTTATTCCGAAATGGCTACAAACAAATGATTTAGGAACGGCTTTGTCTGCAGGAACTGCACTTGCGGCAAAGTGCGTAGCAACTATTGGGGCGCGCCCTCCCCTAGATTAAGCAACTCTCTTGGCACAATGCTCCCCATGGCAACTGCGAAGAGTCCCGCGAAAACTGCGGCAAAGGGTAAAAAACCCGTCGGTCCAAAACCTGGAGAATTTCCAGGCAAGATCG
>CAIJYZ010000050.1 GCA_903825015.1 uncultured Actinomycetes bacterium | reverse complement strand
AGCAGCTGATGCAGCAGCAGAAGCAACTGATGCAGCAAACGCAGCAACTGATGCAGCTAACGCTGCAGCAGAAGCAGCAGATGCAGCAACAGCAGCAGCACAAGATGCAGCTGATGCAGTAGCAGCTCTATCTGCTCAGGTTGCAACACTTATCTCTGGCCTAAAGGCTCAGTTGACAGCGTTGACAAACCTAGTAATCAAGATCCAGAAGAAGGTAAAGGCATAATCTGCCCCCTTTGATCTGAATAAGATCTAGAACCAAAGCCCGGTTCCCTCATTACGAGGGGGCCGGGTTTTGGCTTTTCTATAGGGTTTTATGGAGCAGAGCTTTAAGAGGTGGCACACTGGTTTTGCTCAGGCGGTTCTCAGGTTGAAGGAGTGTAATAGGGGCATGACCAAGCCAACGCGAATCTATAAGCATTCATCTGCGGGAACAGATTGGGCGGCGCTATTACTTGGCGCTGGTCTTGGCTTAACTCTTGCATTGCAGTTAACAACGGTGCGAAAGAGTGACTTCACAACTATTTATGCATCCCTTGCTTCCTTTTCGCGATTGTCTGCTTTGGTCGGAACATATTTGGCGATTGTTGGAATCTTTTTAGTTGCGCGAATTCCTTGGGTTGAAAAAGGCGTCGGTCACGATCGTTTAGTTACGTGGCATCGCAACTTAGGTCCATGGTCTTTGTATGGAATCGGCGCGCATGTTTTATTTATTGTTTTATCTTTTGCTGGTCAAGATTCTGTGCCGCTATATAAAGAACTATGGCGAATGCTTAATCAATTTGAATGGATGTGGTTTGCGCTAGCCGGTTTTGTTTTAATGGTTCTAGCTGGCGTAACTTCGTATAAAAAAGCGCGAGCAAAGATGAGTTATGAAACATGGTGGATTATCCATATCTACACTTACATCGCAGTTGCGGCATCATTTATGCATCAAGTAATTAATGGCCAAATGTTTATTGGTCATCCGCTTAACCGTGCATACTGGACAGCGCTATATGTGTTGATGGCCTTTTCAATTATTTATTGGCGCTTTGGTGTGCCATTGGTGCGTTCATTAAAGATAAATTTGCGTGTAGAAAAAGTTGTTGTTGAAGGCCCAGGCGTTATCTCGGTCATTATGCGCGGACGCAATCTGCATACTCTTGGCGCTCAAGGCGGACAGTTCTTTGGCTGGCGTTTCTTAGCGCGCGGGCATGCACTGATGTCGCACCCTTATTCTTTATCAGCAGCACCAACTGAACACTTAATGCGCATCACCGTTAAGAGTTTGGGTGATCATTCACGTTCATTGGCATTTATTAAACCTGGCACACGAGTATTTGTTGAAGGTCCTTATGGTGCCTTTACTGCTGGGCGCAGCACGCGGCCACATGTTGTCTTGGTCGGCGGCGGCGTAGGTATTACGCCTATTCGCGCGATTATGGATGAACTCAATGGCGGCGTGCAGATGGATGTAATTTTCCGCGCCTCAAAGGAAGAGGATTTAGTTCTGCGTGATGAGCTGGATTACCTGGCCTTTAATAGCGGCGGATCAATCCGTATTCATTATTTAGTTGGATCTCGCAAAAACCACCCAATGGATGCGCGTTCATTGCGCCGCCTGGTGCCTCAGTTTGCCGATAGCGATGTCTATATCTGCGGGCCAGAGCCTTTGGTTACTTCTGTGCGCAATGCATTTGAAGATGTGGGCGGGCCGAAGAACCGATTCCACGACGAGGCTTTTGCTTTCCACCGCGAATAAATCCGCAGGAGCATTTGTGACTGTTCTCAGAAACTCCTCAGGTTCGTGCTGTTAAGTAAGGGTATTAGAAGTTCGGGCAGTGATTACGAAAGGTAGTTGAGATGAAACGGGCGCTATTAATCGCAGGAGGCACCTTAGGTGGGCTCGGCGCGGTCATGGCAATTACACCGCCACAGTTTTCAACATCTAGTACTTCAGGCATTGGCGCTGGCATCGGCGCAGTCGGTGGAACAACAACTTCTGCATCTGCGACTCCTGCAGCAACGGCTACTAAATCAGCAACGGCTACTAAATCAGCAACTCCTGCAGCAACAAAGAGTGCAACGTCAAAGCCTGTTACAACTAAAAAGCCAACTGCGACTAAATCTGCAACAGCAAAACCAGCTGCTTCAGCTTCAGCTTCAGCTTCAGCATCAGCAACTGCGACGGCAACTACAGCCCCTGCACCTGCATCAAAAGGTGTGACAGGAACATTTGCCGGACCTGTTGTAAATGTTACTTATGGAAATGTTCAAGTTCAGATCACTGTTAAAGATGGCCGGATCACTGATGCAGTTGCTCTGCAAACCCCAACTGGTCGAAATCAGCGTTGGGCAGATATGGCAGTTCCAATTTTGAAAAAGCAGACATTGGCTGCGCAATCCGATGCAATTCAAGGCGCATCCGGGGCTTCATACACCTCATATGGTTGGTATAAATCTTTGCAAGGGGCGTTAGCTAAAGCTGGTTTGTAAGGCTTTGTGTAGGCTCACTTCATGAATCACATGCGCATGCAGTTTCCTGTGTGGGGAACAATTGTGGATGTGGATATGGCATCGTCAGATGTCAGTCAGTACGATTTAAATGCGGCAATGCAAACTGTTAAAGATTTTTGCCACGGTGTCGATGAGGATTTCTCTACCTACATTGATTCATCGTGGGTAACACGTTTGCGCCGAGGCAAAGTTGAAATTGCCGATTGCCCCGCATCAGTACAAGAAGTGTGGCAACTTTGTTTGCAAGCCAAGTATTTAAGCGATGATGCATTTGATCCTTGGGCAGTCGAAGGTGGCTTTGATCCATCGGGCTTAGTTAAAGGTTGGGCCGCCGATATATGCGCCGATTTATTAGTAGGTGCCGGTGCGCAACACGTGCAGGTAAATGCAGCAGGGGATTTAGCGCTGCGTGGAGGATTTTTTGATACTGCCGATGGTGTTGTAAAACCTTGGAAAATCGGTGTCGTTAATCCTGATAACAAGCAAGAAGTCCTGCAGATCTTTGAAATTATGGATGGGGCAATTGCAACATCTGGCACTTACGAACGCGGCGCGCACATCACTGATCCCTATACGGGCATGATTGCAATCGGGGCCAAGTCGGCAACAGTTGTAGGCGCCGATGGATGGTTGTGTGATGCGCTGGCAACGGGGTTAATGGTTGCAGGACAAGATGCCGCACAATGGTTTAGCCAACCAGAGCTTGCGGGCTATCAGGTTTGGGTTATTGATCGGCATGAAAACTCTGCGTGGTCTATTTAAGATGAGCGCCGTGCATAAACGCCTATCGATACTGCTTTCCCTACTTATTGGCTTTGTCAGCCTTGGGTTAACCCCGGCTCTTGCCGTTGATGAGCGGATTATCGATGTTGTTTCAGTTAATTGGGCGGGCTCTGTTGCCTTGCCCGTAACGGTCAATCAAATCGCTAAAAATATAGATACCGATGTAAATGCGCGGTGGAAGTCATATACAACTTTGGTTGGTGCGCCAACAGATCGCACAATCTCTTTCAAATCAGGACAGGTTTTAACTGCGCCAATTACCTTGCCGCAAGCGATGCCTTGCTCTGGCACAGGAGCAACTAATTTTATTAATTCAATATGGGTTGAAGCCTATAAACGCTTAGGTATAGCCGATTATACAAAGCGCTACTTGATTGTTGCTGCGCCAAAAGCTGGTTGCGTCTGGTCGGGGCGTGCTCCTTTGGGCGATCCAACTTCGGTTAACGGCCTCGTGGTCTTGCATGATTCTGGATCGGCATTTGTTATGGCACACGAACTCGGTCACACATTTGGTTTAGGTCATTCAAACTTTTTGCGTTGTGATTCAGGTGCGTTAGATGGCGCATGGAGTGAGGATTGCAAAGCCGTTGAATACGGCGGAGTAATTGATGTGATGGGCAATGTTGATACTAGCTCTACTTTTAATACCTACCATCAATGGCGCATGGGCTACTTAGATACTTCTCAAGTTAAACAGGTATGGCAGAGCGAAACTTTAACTTTATCTCCAAGTGATTTTGCAACTGGTTTAAAAGCTATTTATTTACGAGATGGAAATGCCGCGTATTGGATTGAATATCGCAGAGCCAATCCAGCGCTTTCATACAAAGCGGGCTTAGTTGTGTTTCGATTAGATCCTCCGCCGATTTCTTCTGTGGTTTCGCCCAACCCCGAAGATGTGCAGGCGTCAGAGTTTAGTGATGCCCTTGGCACCGATGTCTGGATGCTCAATATGGATAACTATAAATATGCATTCTCACGCGGTAGCGGATCCATGACCACAACAAAAGCTTCTGTATTTTCTGGCAACTTCGTAATCAGTGCAACGACTTCAGATACTGGCGCAGTAGTGAGCGTGGTGCGAAAGCCCGATGTAACCCCGCCACCTCTACCCGCGTTAATTGATGTTGCAGAGTGGCAATACCCTGGAATAGAAATTACTAAGCCTGGTTACGCAGATGCAGATACCGCCATCGCCAGTTATCAAGTATCAGTTGATGGGGTTGTTAAAGATATTCCTGTAACGGTGTCAGATAGCTGGGTACCAACGATATTAAATCCATTTAGTGCGCCAAAAACCGTTCATGTTCGCGATTT
>CAIJYZ010000049.1 GCA_903825015.1 uncultured Actinomycetes bacterium | reverse complement strand
TTAGTTCCAGGAAGCGGCAAGTGGGTTGTTAATGGAAAGACTCTTGAAAACTATTTCCCAAATAAGGTTCACCAACAACTAGTGTCAGAACCATTCCGCACTGTTGGTGCTGAAAATGCTTACGATGTCTTCGCGCGTATCAATGGTGGCGGAGTTTCTGGCCAAGCTGGTGCGCTACGTCTAGGCGTTGCACGTTCACTTAATCAGATTGATGAAGAAGCTAACCGTCCAGCACTTAAAAAAGCTGGATTCCTTTCACGTGATGCACGTGTTATTGAGCGCAAGAAGTACGGCCTTAAGAAGGCACGTAAGCGTTCTCAATACAGCAAGCGTTAATTCACTTTTCCTAGCAAAGGAGTTCCAATGGCGCTCTTTGGTACCGATGGAATTCGTGGCTTAGCCAATCGTGATTTAACTGCAGAATTAGCACTTGATGTTTCTGTTGCTGCCGCGCATATCTTGGTAGAAAGCTCATCCAATAAAGATCATCGTCCTACAGCCATAGTTGGCCAGGATTCGCGAGCCTCTGGAGAGTTTCTAGAAGCAGCGGTTGTTGCAGGTTTAACAAGTGCTGGAATCAATGTTTATCGAGTTGGCGTGTTACCAACACCTGCAATTGCACACCTTGTTGCAGAATCAAAGGCTGACCTCGGCGTGATGATTAGTGCATCGCACAATCCCATGCCTGATAACGGAATTAAATTATTTGCACGCGGCGGTGGCAAGTTAGATGATGCAATTGAAGCTCGAATCGAAGCACGCATGGGCGAAGATTGGGAACGCCCAACTGGTAAAAGCGTTGGCCGCGCTATTGCTGATGACAGCGCAACCGAGCGATATTTAACACACTTGCTCGCATCTGTCGAAACTCCACTTAAAGGCTTAAAGATAGTCGTTGATTGCGCAAACGGTGCCTCTTCATTTGTTGCACCTGAGGCATACCGTCGTGCAGGAGCTGAGGTAATTGCAATCTTTAACCAACCCGATGGTTGGAATATCAATGATGACTGTGGCTCTACACACCTTCATCAACTTCGCGCCGCAGTTCTTAAAGAGGGCGCCGATGTCGGAATTGCACATGATGGAGATGCTGATCGTTGCTTAGCAATTGATGCAGCAGGAAATGAAATCGATGGCGACCACATTCTTACGATTTTGGCACGTGGCTTTAAGGCCCGCGCAAAGTTAAAGAACAACACGGTTGTAGGCACAGTAATGAGTAATTTAGGTTTTATGCATGCCATGAAGGATGCTGGAATTGAAGTTGTTACAACTCCTGTAGGCGATCGTTACGTATTAGAAAACATGATTGCAAATGATTATTCATTAGGCGGCGAGCAATCAGGCCATGTAATCATGCGCGATCTTGCAAATACTGGCGATGGAATTTTGACTGCTTTGCAACTGCTTCAAGAAGTAGTTCGTACAGGCAAAACGTTGCAAGAACTTGCTGCAACCATGGTGCGTTTTCCGCAAGTGTTGATAAATGTTCGTGACGTAGCTAAAGAGAAATTGTCAGAATCTGAAGCGATTTCAGATGCAGTTAAATCTGCCGAAGTTAGATTGGCAGATAGCGGGCGAGTATTACTTCGCGCCTCTGGTACTGAACCATTAATCAGAGTGATGGTTGAAGCGGCCAGTGATAGCCTTGCGCAAGAAGTTGCTAGACAACTTGCAGATATCGTAAAAAGCGAACTGGGGTAAGAATATATGTGCGGAATTGTGGGTTATACAGGGCCACAATCTGCAGCAACGCCCCTCATTGAGGGCCTTCGACGACTTGAATATCGTGGATATGACTCAGCAGGTATTGCCCTTGGAACTGCGGACAAACTCTTTATTGAGAAAAAAGCTGGAAAACTTTCAAATCTTGAAAACTCACTTGATGCCTCACTTCCGGTGGTTCATTCAGGAATCGGACACACTCGCTGGGCAACTCATGGTGGGCCAACAGATGACAACGCCCATCCTCATGTCGACAACGAAGGCAAATTGGCTGTCATCCATAATGGAATTATTGAAAACTATTCCGAGCTCCGTAAAGAGCTCGAATCCCGTGGACACATATTTTCATCAGAAACCGATACCGAATCTGTTGCGCACTTACTAAGCGATTTGCGCAAGGAGCACCATGGGGATCTTTCTGCAGCGATGCGAGAGGCCGTTAAAGCTTTGCGTGGATCATTTACGCTTCTTGCAATTCATGCCGATGCTCCAAGTGTTGTTGTTGGAGTGCGTCGCAATTCACCGCTTGTAGTTGGTTTAGGTAATGGTGAAAACTTTATGGCCTCCGATGTTGCTGCCTTTATTGATTACACAAAACGAGCGATAGAACTGGGTCAAGATGAAGTAGTAACAATTACTCCTGACTCAGTTTCCATTACTGATTTAGATGGAAATTCTGTTGCCCCCAAAGAGTATGTAATCACTTGGGATGCAAGCGCGGCGCAAAAAGGTGGCTTTACGCATTTTATGCTCAAGGAAATCTTTGAACAGCCAAAGGCCGTTGCCGATACTTTAATTGGGAGATTAAGCGATAACAAGCAGATTGTTTTAGATGAACTGCATATGAGCGCTGAAGAGATTCGTTCACTGAAGAAAATTACCGTTATTGCCTGCGGAACTGCTTATCACGCAGGAATGGTCGCTAAATATGCGATTGAAAAATGGGCAAAGATTCCAGTTGATGTAGAGATTGCAAGTGAGTTTAGATACCGCGACCCAATAATCGATGCTGGGACTTTGATCATTGCCATTTCGCAATCGGGCGAAACGATGGATACCTTGATGGCTGTGCGTCATGCAAAAGCTGCTGGAGGACGTGTTCTAGCTATCTGTAATACCAACAGTTCAACGATTCCCCGTGAATCCGACGCAGTGTTATATACCCATGCTGGTCCTGAGATTGCAGTTGCTTCTACTAAAGCTTTGCTAACTCAGATGATTGCCGTGTATTTAATTGGACTGCATTTAGCCCAAGTTAATGGCGCACTCACTGACTCTGAAGTTGAACATCTTTATAACGAACTTCTAGAACTACCCGGCAAAATTGAAACTATTCTTGAAACAGTAGAACCGTTGCGCGCGCTAACTCGCAGTTTTGCCGAAAACAACATAGTTTTATTTTTAGGGCGCAATATCGGTTATCCCGTAGCTCTTGAGGGCGCACTCAAATTAAAAGAACTTGCTTACATCCATGCCGAAGGCTTTGCTGGCGGCGAACTCAAGCACGGGCCTATCGCACTCATTGATCAAGGGACCCCGGTCATAGCAATATTGCCGGCTGGTCACGAACATGCACTTGATGAAAAAATGTTGAGCAATATCCAAGAAGTTAAAGCGCGTGGCGCACGCGTAATTGTTATTGCCGAAGAGGGCGCACATGTTGAAGGAGCCGAACACATTATTCGAATCCCTGTTGCTCCAGCGCTCTTTCAGCCAGTTCTAGCAACGGTCCCACTACAGGTATTTGCTTATGAGATGGCTGTTGCCCGTGGTAACGATGTTGATCAGCCAAGAAATCTGGCTAAATCAGTTACGGTGGAATAAATGCACAGTGAAATTCAAAATCGAAAGAAACAGATGGATCGCGCTTTGCGTTGGTCACTTGTTCTCTTTGCTGGATTTCTTGTTGTAACGCAACAGGTGCTTTCTTATGGACCGTTAGTTAACTTTGATAATCATGTTAATCGAACTCATCGCCCACGCTTCGATGGATTTTCTGGTTTTGTTCTTAGACGTCTTGATGATTTAGGACTTCGTTGGCTGACCGCTACGGTTCTACTAGTTGCTGCAGCTTTTATTGCTTATAAATTCAAGACCTGGCGTCCGCTGAATTTGGCTGTTCTTTCACTTCTTGCCCTTAACTTTGTTGTTGGTATTTTTAAACTTTTCTTAGGTCGTACGAAACCGCGTGATGGTTTCGATCTTCTTCATGCAGGTGGAATGTCATATCCAAGCGGACATGCCTCTAACGCAGTTCTTTCTTGGGGTATTTTGGCTTATTTAATTTACCGCTATGCAAAAGTTGATAGGTATCAAGGCCGTCTTGCAGGCGCAGCCGTGGTCGCAATATCTTTAACAATTTGTGTTGTTTCACTAATTCGACATACGCATTGGTTTACCGATTTATTAGGTGGCCTTTTTATCGGCAGTGCATTATTGGTAGCGGTAATTGCCGTTGATCGATACGTTCCCTCAAAGAGCCAACTGCACTAGACTAAAATGCATGATTGATGGAATCGGCATTGATGTCGTTGATATCGAGCGATTTAAGTCTTCGCTAGATCGAACCCCCGGTTTGTTAGAAAAACTCTTCACGGTAAATGAGCAGACCAAACCAATTCACTCTCTAGCTGCACGTTTTGCTGCCAAAGAGGCTTTAGCAAAGGCACTCAGCGCGGGTAAGGGACTTGGCTGGCATGATGCAGAAGTAGTAAATCTTGAAAATGGCAAACCTGCCTTCTTATTTCGAGGTGAAATTGCAGATCTAGTAGATGGTGCTGAAGTTCATCTATCTCTTTCGCATGATGCAGGAATTGCATCAGCAATGGTGATTGTTGAGCGCAGATAATGCAGCATCGCGCAGAGGCACGTATCGATATCACTGCTCTTACATCAAATATTTCACTACTTAAGTCAAAGTCAGGAGTGAATTTATTAGCTGTTGTTAAGGCCGATGCCTATGGTCATGGTTTAGTTGAAATTGGTTTAGCTGCCCAAAAGAGTGGAGCAGATTGGCTAGGCGTAGCTTTACTGGAAGAGGCAATAGCGCTTCGAACACATGGCGTTCGAATTCCGATACTTGCTTGGATGGTTCCGCCAGGATCTGATTTTAATTTGGCAGCCCAACATGACATTGACGTTGCTGTTGCATCGATACTCGCACTTGAAGAGATTTCTCTAATATCCAATAAACCACGCATCCATATAGAGCTTGACACTGGAATGACTCGTGGTGGTTTTCTAGATGAATGGCCACAGTTGCTTCAAGCAGATTTCTCCAAAGTTGATGTTGTAGGGGTTTTCTCCCACTTTGCTCGGGCAGATGAAGCTGGCGAACAACAAAATATCGACCAACTCAATGTTTTCAATTCTAGAGTCAGCGATTTATCCGCAATCGGAATTAATCCACCAGTTAAACATTTAGCAAATTCAGCAGCAACGCTTCTAGATAAAGATTCAATATTTGACATGGTTCGAACTGGAATCGCAATGTATGGATTAACTCCTGATTTTAAAACCATGGGAGATAGTAAGAAACTTGGATTAAAACCCATCATGCAACTTCGGGCAAAGTTACATCTTGTTAAGTCTGTCCCTGCAGGGTCACCAGTTGGATACGGCGCAACAGCAACGACGGATAAAGAAACCCAGCTTGGTGTTGTAGCGATGGGTTATGCCGATGGGATTCCTCGAATTGCTCAAGGAGCTGGCATTTTCATTAATGGGCAAAGAGCGCCAATAATCGGGCGTGTATCTATGGATCAATTTGTTGTCGATTTAGGCCCTGAATCCACCGCACAATCTGGAGATTGGGTGATTGTTTTCGGAGATGGCTCGCATGGGGAATACACCGCCGACGACTGGGGCACTGCATCGTTATCAATTAATTATGAAATCGTGACAAGAATCGGCCCGAGAGTGCCTAGAATCTATGCACCTCATGTCTACTAATAACGCAGCGCTGCGAGTTGAAGGTGTCACTATCTCCTTCGGCGGTCTTCGCGCTCTCACAGATGTCTATCTTGAGATTGGCAAGAATGAAGTTGTCGGATTAATTGGCCCTAATGGTGCCGGCAAGACAACTCTGTTCAATGCGCTCTGCGGTTTAGTGCAACCAGATTCAGGAAAGTTTTTTCTAGATGGTCATGAACAGAATTTTCCGCACACCGCCGCATTAGTTGATTTGGGGATTGCGCGAACTTTGCAAGGGGTTGGACTATTTGGCGACCTAACGGTTCTAGAGAATGTAATGGTCGGTGCTCAACATCTTGCGACATCAGGTTTGATCTCTGCAGCGTTGGGCAGAAGTGGTAAAGATGAAAAAGAGATTCGAAGGAAAGCACTTAGTGCCTTAGAGCGGGTTTATGCCGGGGGGTTAGCCAATCGTCGGGCAGATACGCTGTCTTATCCAGATACCAAGCGGGTTGCAATCGCTCGAGCATTAGTGAGTGAACCAAAGATCTTGATGTTAGATGAACCAGCTGGCGGTTTAGGATCTCAAGATATTGGATGGATGAATCTTCTAATCCGTAATTTAAGTGCCACCATGTCAGTCTTATTAGTTGAACACCACATGGACGTTGTGATGTCTGTTTGTAGCAAACTCTACGTTCTCAACTTTGGTGAAGTCATAGCCAGCGGAAGCGCTGAAACTGTGCGCCGTGATCCAGCTGTGATGGCTGCATATTTAGGCACGGGTGCATAAATGTCACTTAATGTTTCTAACTTAACCGTTCACCATGGCGCAATCTGTGCGATTAATCAGGTTTCACTTGCTGTACCTACCGGAAAACTAGCAGCCATCATCGGTTCAAATGGAGCGGGCAAAACAACATTGCTGCGCACACTTTCTGGCCTTAACCACCCGACCCATGGCGAAATCTCTTGGGAGGGTCAGAGCATCCTTGGAATCAAAGCTGAGATGTTGGTTCGCCGAGGTATTTCACATGTTTCTGAAGGTAAATCTGTTGTGCCTGAACTTTCAGTACGCGAAAACTTAGAGCTCGGCGCAATTTGGCGCCGTAACAATAAAGAATCGAAAGAATCTATCGATCGCGTCGTAACTATTTTCCCACGTTTGGGAGAACGCATCGAGCAGCGCGCAGATACGTTATCTGGTGGAGAACGACAGATGTTGGCAATTGGTCGCGCAATTATGTCGAAACCAAAGTTATTACTACTAGATGAGCCTTCACTTGGACTTGCACCTCTTGTTGTTGAGCAGATTTTTCAAACCATTCGTGATTTGGCAAGTTCAATGAACCTAACCGTCCTTCTCGTTGAGCAAAATGCAATGGGTGCCTTAAAGATTGCAGATCTTGGAATCGTGTTAAACCTTGGAAAAGTTGTTGCTGTTAATCACGCGCAAGCTTTAATCGATGATCCCGCGGTGCGCGCCGCTTACTTGGGGTATTAATTATGGATTTTCTTAATACTTTTCTTATCGGAATCACGGCAGGAGCAATCTATGCATTGATGGCGATTTCTATGGTTTTGGTGTGGCGCAGCACTCGAGTTGTTAACTTTGCACAAGCAGGGATGGCCTTGTTATCGACTTACTTTGGTTTTGAAGCGGTTTCAAAGTTAGGATCTTTTTGGATTGCCCTTCCTGTAGCAATGGTAGGTGGTGCGCTTTTCGCTGCACTTGTTGAAATGATTTTGATTAGATTATTGGTAAAACATAGTTCGACTGGGCCGATTGCCGGAGTCGCCCCGATTATTGCAACACTAGGTTTACTAGGGGTAATTCGTGCAACGGCTGCAATGATTTGGGGAGGCCAAGATGTACGAATTGTTGGCCCAGTTTCAAATGATGGCTACTCAATCAATGGCACTACATTGGTTTTTTCTCCGTTAAAACTACTCATTCTGGTTACGGTTCTTGTTTTAATGTTGATTTTGTCGCTGGTATTCCAGAAGACAAATATTGGACTCGCTTTACGTGCATCGGCCTATGCCCCCGAGATTGCAAAACTCTCAGGAATTAAAGTTGATTGGGTGCGCACTTTGGGTTGGGCGTTAGCTGGAGCTGCAGGTGCAGTAGCTGGAATGTTCCAAACTGTTAATGGAAATGGAACACTCTCACCAGATTCAATTGAATTCTCGTTGCTATTGGTTTCAGGTTTTATTGCTGCAGTGATTGGCGGGCTGGATAGTTTGATCGGCGCAGTTATTGGTGGTTTAGTACTTGGTTTAATGATTTCTTTTGTCTTAATGTATGTAAGCAGTGGACTTTTCTTTATAGCACCATTTGTCATCTTATTGACTGTTTTATTTGTCCGCCCCCAAGGCATATTTGGCGCAAAGGCGGCCCGTCGTGCATAAAAAACAAACGCGTGACATTTTGCTATTTATTCTGGGCGGAGTTGTTCTTTATTTCCTAAGTGGAATGGTTGACGAGCTACGTGTTTATCAAGGTGCGTCAATCGCAGTTTATGTAATTGCGATTTCATCAATCATTTTGTTAACGGGTTATTCTGGTCAAGTTTCACTCGGTCATGGTGCGCTCATGGCAGTAGGTGCATATGCTGCAGCGGTTGCCCGAATTGAACTACATGTTCCAATCATTTTATGTTTTGCGATTGCTGTTCTTGCTGCAGCTATCGGCGGTGCATTACTTGGTGCCGCTGCCGCGAGATTATCGGGACCATATTTAGCGGGAACAACTTTGGCGTTAGCAATCGGTTTGCCTTCTCTTGCTAATCAATTTTCACTTCTTGGTGGAGAACAAGGTCTCTTATTTGATGTTGGCTTCCCACCGCTTTCATTGGGTGCAGATTTCACCCAATACAAATGGTTCTTCTGGATCGCTGCGCTGGCTGCACTAATTTCAATGTGGGTTATAAAAAACATTTTGAGTTCAAGATATGGACGTACGTGGCGTGCAATTCGAGGCAACGAGGTCGCCGCCCAGCTCTCTGGCATCAATATCGCCCGCTCCAAGATCCTGGCTTTCACCATTAGCGCGGGAATCGCTGGTTTGGCCGGCGCCCTGCTTTCTATGACGATTGGTACCGTTTCCCCCAGCGCATTCCCGCTTGCGCTCTCATTTTCCCTGCTGACAGGCGCGGTCTTATCTGGCATAACTACCCTCGGAGGCGCAATGATTGGGGCAGTGGTCTTGGTCGCAATCCCTGAGGTCGCCGATGCGGTCGCAAACCGAATTGGTAGCTCAGAGAGAGTAACCACAAACTTGCCAGGTCTCTTGGTGAGTGCGCTGCTGATATTGACTGTTCTATTTGTCCCGAATGGACCAGTCGAGCAACATCGTGCACGTAAGGCAAGAAAGTTAACGTTAAAGAAGTAAAGCATTACCTCTCGTAATAAACCCTCGATGGAAGGAAACAAATGAAAGCAATGAATCGCCGGAAACTGTTATCAGTTTCAGCGGTACTTGCCGTAGCAAGCTTGGCTGCAACTGCAGTCCCAGCACAAGCGGCCGAAGTGGGAGTCACTTCAAGTTCAATTAAACTCGGAATGACTCTCCCAATGACAGGTACAGCATCACTTGGTTACAACAAGATTCCAGGTGCAGCAAAGGCGTACTTCGATTATCTCAATGCAAATGGTGGAATTTATGGCCGTAAGGTCACACTCGTTGTAAAAGATGATCGTTATGTACCAACTGAAGCAGTAGCTAAGACTAATGAACTTATTCTTAAAGATAAGGTCATGGCTCTTCTAGCACCTCTTGGAACAGCAAACGTTAAGGCAGTTGCAGCATCAGTTAACCCTGCTCGCCGTGGAGTTCCTGTTCTATTTGTTAACACTGGATTCAGCGGATTTGCCGATGCAAAGAAGTATCCAACTACTTACGCAGTTTTGCCTTCATACATCATGGAAGCAAAGATTATGGGTCAGTACATAAAGGATAACTTTGCTGGAAAGAAGGTTGGTCTTCTTTACCAGGATGATGACTTCGGTTCAGATGCGCTCGCAGGATTTAAGACTGCTGGAGTTAACTTCGCAGTCAAGGTTCCATATGCATCAGGTTCACAAGGCGCTGCAGCTGCAGCGGGATGGATTACAAAGTTCAAGGCTGCTGAAGCCGATGTTGTAATTCTTTTCGGTGTTTCTAGCGCGACTTCTGCAATGCTCGGCGTTGCAGCTCAGTTGAAGTACGCACCACAGTGGATGCTTGGTTCAGTTGGTGGAGATGCAACAACAATCAAACTAACTGGCGTTCCAGCTGGCGTTCTTTACAACGCAATCGGATTCTCTCCAGTTCCAGCAACAACAGATATGAAAGATGAGTACGTAAAACTATTCTCAGATATCTATACCAAGGCAGTGCCTGGATCGACATTTGATCTCAACGTATTACTTGGAATGAACTCAGCATTTATGGCCGCTCAGGCTCTTAAAGCTGCAGGTCCAAATCCAACACGCAAGTCATTGATGGCAGTGATCGATAGCAAGGGTTCAACATTTGCGAACTCAGCTCTCGTACCACTCGGTTATTCAAAGACAAGCCATGTTGGACTTACTGGTTACTGGGTTGGTAAGTACTCACCAACTGGCGACCTTTCACCATTAGGTGGCACATACGTCACATACACAACCGATTCAGGTGCTGGCGCAGTTGTTAAATCAACTTATGTGCGTCCAGCAATGCCAGCGAAGGGACTACCTAACTAATGAAAAAAGTAAGAATTCTTTCGCTTCTTTCAGTAACAGCACTTGTTACAACATT
This sequence comes from uncultured Actinomycetes bacterium, assembly GCA_903825015.1. Classification (GTDB taxonomy): domain Bacteria; phylum Actinomycetota; class Actinomycetes; order Nanopelagicales; family Nanopelagicaceae; genus Planktophila. Next base: position 4,576 of record CAIJYZ010000049.1, on the reverse strand, counting down.
TCTTGTATCCGTACCAGTTGCAGCCAACGCTGCTCCTGCATGCGATGGCAAGAGCCCAATTCAGTCATGCGTAGGTGTGACTTCTGATGGTGCACCATATGCAATGCAGGTTCCAGCAAACTTCAATGGAACTGTTGCCTTGTATTCACATGGATATCGCTACAACGTTGATATTCCAGCTGCAATTCCACTAATCGGTGGCTACAAAGTAACTAGCACTCCAGAACCAGTTCCGGGTGGAAATGCCGATGTTGCTAAGTACCTATTTAGTCAGGGAATCGCAATTGTTGGTTCAGGCTTTGCGCGTCAAGGCTGGAACCCAGATTCTGCAATTGCAACAAACGTTGAGTTGATTTCAACATTCAAGACAAAGTTCCCAACGACTAAAAAGGTAATCGCATGGGGATCATCTCTTGGAGCTGTAATTACTCAAGGACTTGCAGAAAAGCATCCAGAACTAGTTAGCGCAGTAGCGCCAATGTGTTTGGCTGATAACGTCAATGCAGAGTTAACAATGGCTGGAGATTTCTTATGGGGTCTCAAGGTTCTCTTTGATCCATCAATTAAGGCTGGACATTATTCAGCTGGCGCTGCTGGTATTGGAGAGTCATATGTTGACCTTGGCAAAGTCTTTACAGTCATGGGCAAGTTGCAAGCTGGTATTTCAACTGGCGCATGGCCAGATACTTCATCTGCAACTGGAAAGGCTCTAGAAGCTGCAGGAATTCCTGTACGTAGTGCACTTCTTTACCTTGGCCTTATGGCTGGACTTCCAACACAATCTGCTCACTTTGACTCAGTCAATGGTCCAGACGGTGTATTGAAGTTGTCATTCCCACTTGCAGTTAGCCCAGCACTTGCAATCCTAGAAAATGGAACAAATGCTGCAGCGTTAGCTGTGCTTGCAACACAAGATGTTGAAATGCAGACAGGCGGAGCAATCTTTGACAATACAAAGACTGACTATGCAGCTCGCATTGAATCAGAGAGTGTAATTTTCAATGCGGCTCTATCTGGAAATACTGTAATTGGTGCACTCAATGGTGCACTCTCAGCAGCAAATCCTGGTGCGCCACGTTCTGTTGGTGATAAAGCAGCGATGGTAAAGATGGATGCACTTCACGCTAACTTAGGAAAGATCAATGTTCCAACGATCTTGATGACTGGTTTAGCAGATCCAATTACTCCAGCTGGTGCATCACAACGCATCGTTGATGCATATGCTGAACAGTTTGCAGCTGAAAAGGTTGCAGCATTGAAGGCATATAAGGCAACTAAGAGCTACACAGCTCCAACTAATAAGCTACTGATGCTTTGGAATACCACACCTGCTAACTGGACTAAGTTCACAGCAGCTGGTGCTCCAATTACATCAACTCCTGCTGCACAAGGAACTAACCACTGTAATTTCACTACTGCACAATTGTTGCTAGTAGCGAAGTCATTGGTTCAGGCATCCAGTACTGGAAAGCTTCCATCAGGTGGACCGATTGCAACTGCAGCTCGCAAGGCTGGCAATCTCTCAGTTGATAAGAACATCTATGCTCCGCTACTTAAGTTCTATAGCGGCTTTTAATACATCGAGGTAAGTTAAACGGGGGTCTTGGGAAACCAGGGCCCCCGTTTTCCTTTACCCTTATTCCCTAATGATTACTGTTAATACGGCCACTCAGATGTTTGATCTCGGTCTCTTGCTTTCTAAGCAATTACGGGCAGGGGATTTAATCCTTGTAAATGGCCCACTGGGCGCCGGCAAAACAGTTTTAGCTCAAGGAATTGGTAACGGTCTTGGAATTGATGACGTAACTTCTCCTACCTTCGTAATTTCCCGTGTTCATAAAGCTGTATTACCGATGATTCATGTCGATGCTTATCGACTCATTGATACTGAAAATCCCAGCCTGTATCTCGATGATCTTGATTTAGATTTAGAAAACTCAGTCACCGTAATTGAGTGGGGTGGCTCCGAATCCGCGCGACTCAATGATGATCGCTTAGAAATCACAATAGATAGAAGTAACGATATTCGCCAAGTGGAAATTAACGCCATAGGTCAACGTTGGAATGGTTTTGCCTTATGACAATTTCCTTAGCCATTGACACATCAACATCGCGCACTTGTGTCGCCATCATCGAAGATGACAAGGTTTTGTGGAACGGTCATCGTGATGGTGCAACTGAACATGGACCCGCACTTCCTTCACTAGTTCAAGAAGGCATTAGAGCCTTTTCTATTGATGAAGTAATTGTTGGAATGGGTCCTGGTCCATTTACTGGACTTCGAGTAGGAATCGCATTCGCTGAAAGTTTTGCGCTTGCCAGAGGAATAACTGTTCGTGGAGTTTGCTCATTAGATGCAATTGCTGCTCAAGTAAAAGAATCAGATTTTATTATTACAGTAGATGCGCGTCGTAAAGAAGTGTATTGGGCGCGATATGTAGATGGGGTGCGCCTTGGCGAACCGGCAGTTAATTTTCCTGCTGTTGTAACAGGTGCAACTATTTATGCTGACTTGTTTCCAGATATGAAAGCACTTGTTGCACTGCCTGGCAATATCACTGAACCAATCTATCTTCGCAGACCAGATGCAGTTGCAACGGCAGATCGTTCATGACTACTTATCGCGATGCAATCGCCCTGGACATTCCAGTATTTGTTTCCTTAGATAAACAACTTTTTCCATATTCACCATGGTCTGCCGCACAATACAAAGAAGAGTTTGCCGAGATGCCACGTACACGCCACTTTGTAGTTGCCCTAGATGAAGCGCAATCAATTATCGGTTATGCCGGAATATTGGTTCCGGCCGCGCAAGTTGAGGCAGATATCCTCACCGTTGGGGTTCTCGAAGCCCACCGCGGCAAAGGAATTGCCCGACATTTAATGGCGCTAATTACAGATTTTGCAGTTGATCGTCAGGCCACTGCAATGATGTTGGAAGTTAAAAGCGACAACGTCGAAGCAATTGGACTCTATGAGTCTTTAGGCTATTCAAAGATATCCATACGTAACAACTATTTCGGCAGCGGTTTAGATGCACTCATTATGCGAAAAGAGCTGCCATGAGCCAACCTTTAGTTTTGGGAATTGAAACTTCTTGTGATGAGACGGCAGTTGGCATTGTTCGCGGACGAAGATTATTGGCAAATGTAATTGCCTCAAGTGTTGAAGAGCATGCACGATTTGGGGGAGTAGTTCCAGAAATCGCAAGCCGCGCACATCTTGAGGCGATGCAGCCAACTATTAAACAAGCTCTCAAAGATGCCAAAGTTTCTCTTAGCGATATCGATGCTGTAGCCGTTACTGCAGGCCCTGGCCTAGTTGGTGCATTATTAGTTGGGGTTGGATCGGCGGCAGGATTGGCCATTGGATTAGATAAACCAATTTATGCAGTTAACCATTTAGCTGCACATATTAGTGTTGATTATTTAACTCATGACCAGCCACTTGAACCAACGATTGCATTATTAGTAAGCGGTGGTCACTCATCATTGCTTCAAGTTAATGACATCACTTCTTCTATTATTAAGTTAGGCCAAACAATCGATGACGCTGCTGGTGAAGCTTTCGACAAGATTGCACGGGTTATGAAGTTAGGTTTTCCTGGTGGACCTGCAATTGATGCAATAGCCAGAGAGGGCAATGCAACTGCAATTGATTTTCCGCGCGGACTCACTACTTCTAATGATTGGCAAACGCGTCCATACGATTTCTCTTTCTCTGGATTAAAAACCGCAGTTGCTAGGTATCTTGAAAACGTTCCAGATTATGTTCGGGCCGATGTCGCCGCCTCGTTCCAAGAATCAATCGTTGATGTCCTGCTTCTCAAAGCTTTGGCTGCGGCTAAATCCAGCGGAATTGACTCCCTTGTTATCGCCGGTGGAGTGGCCGCTAATTCACGTCTTCGAGCAGTGGCCCAAACCCGTTGTGAAAAAGCTGGTATCCGCCTACGGATCCCAGCCCCAGGCCTGTGTACCGACAACGGGGCCATGGTCGCCAGCCTTGGGGCCCTGCTGGCAGCAGCTAACCGCACGCCTAGCCCAGTGGCCTTTGACGCTGATTCCAGCCTGTCTGTACAGACCGTGAGCCTGACCTAGTTCGATTTGCCGTTGGGAATAGCCACCTCTAACCTTGCGTTAGCACTCACGGGTCCACACTGCTAACGGACCTGCACGAGGAATTCAACTAAGTACAACTAGAAGGAGTTAAGTCCATGGCCATTAAGCCACTAGAAGATCGCATCGTTATCAAGACCAACGAGGCTGAAACAACAACAGCATCTGGTCTTGTTATCCCAGATACAGCAAAAGAAAAGCCACAGGAGGGCACTGTTATTGCAGTTGGTCCAGGTCGCTTTGATGATGGTGTTCGCGTTCCAATGGATGTCAAAGTTGGCGATGTTGTTCTTTACAGCAAATACGGCGGAACTGAAATCAAGCATGGCGGAGAAGACCTCTTGGTTCTTTCAGCTCGCGATCTACTAGCTGTTATCGAGAAGTAAATGGGAAAGTCCCTTCAATTCGACGAACAAGCACGTCGAGCAATGGAACGCGGCGTCAACATTCTTGCTGACACC
>CAIJYZ010000048.1 GCA_903825015.1 uncultured Actinomycetes bacterium | reverse complement strand
CACCGAAATGGATTGGCCTTGAAAACTTTCATCGTATGTTTTTTGAGGACTCAGATTTCTGGCAAGCGTTAAAAAACACTGTCTGGATCTCAGTCATCAGTATTCCCTTGCGTATCGCTTTTGCGATGTTTACAGCATGGGTTCTAACCAAACCAAAGCGTGGACGCAATATCTATCGAACAATCTTCTTTTTGCCATCAATGGTTCCAGCTGTTGCTGCAACGATGGCATTTACTTACATCTTCAATCCTGCATATGGTCCAATCAACCGGATGCTCGAAGCGATTGGAATCAAGGAACCACCATTTTGGTTCTTAGATCCAAAATGGTCTAAGTGGGGCTTGATTTTGCTTGGACTCTGGGGCATCGGCGACACAATGATCATCTTCCTCGCCGGTTTACTTGATGTTCCAACTTCACTCTATGAAGCGGCATCTCTTGAAGGTGCAACTGCTTGGCAAACTTTCCGCTACATCACTTTGCCGTTGATGACACCAGTTATCTTTTTCTCAACCGTCACTGGTGTTATTGGCAGCTTCCAGTACTTCACCCAGGCTTATGTTGCTTCGGGGCAAGTAAATGATTATTCGCACTCAATGTATTTCTATGCAACGCATATCTATTTCAGCGCCTTCCGAGCCTATGAAATGGGTTATGCCTCGGCTCTTGCTTGGGTGCTGCTAGTAATCACTCTTCTCTGCACACTCGTCATCTTGAAGACCCAGAAGCGTTGGGTTCACTACCCGAACGGATCCCTCTTCAAATGAGCATAATGACAGCAGACAATCGCGCACGTTTAGAGGCTCAATCTCGCGATGCACGCCGCAAAAAGAAGTGGAATAACTTCTTACACATGGTTGGTAATCACTCACTGCTAATCGCGCTCTCAGCAATATTTATTATGCCGCTGTATTTAGTCATAGTGCTCTCGCTGATGAGCAAAGGTCAGGCCGAAACCCGCTCTTTGTGGCCGCATCCATTTGTGTGGCACAACTACGTTGAGGTTTTCACAGCCGTACCATTTTTAAAATGGACGCTTAATACTCTTTTTGTTTCACTCATGGGAACTATTGGAACTGTAGTTTCTAGCGTCCCTCCTGCCTACGTACTCTCACGTTTGCAATGGAAAGGCCGCCATACGACTTTTATTATCCTGCTATCAACAATGATGTTGCCGGGCCAAGTAACGATGATTCCCGTATACATCATCTTCTCTAAACTGCACTGGATTCCATCTTTCCTTCCTCTCATCGTTCCATCGTTTTTTGCAAGCGCTTTCTCGATTTTCTTACTTCGTCAGTTCTTTACCTCTATCCCCGATGAGATCTCAGATGCTGCACGAATCGATGGCTGTAGCGAATTTAAGTTAATGATGAGAATTATCGTTCCACTGGCAAAACCTGCAATTTCGGCGATTGCCCTCTTTGCATTCCTCGGTTCATGGAATGACTTCTTCGGTCCGCTTCTCTATATCGTTGAAAATGAAGATCTATGGACCTTAGGAATCGGCCTCAATGCTTTCCAGGGAATTCACCACGTCGATAAGAATATGATGATGACTGCATCGGCTCTGTTTATGGCCCCTGTAATTCTTATTTTCTTCTTCTCGCAAAAAGTCTTCATCGAAGGCGTGACCCTGACTGGAGTTAAAGGCTAAATGCACGCCACCCCTGCTGTTCCTTCCCTCATCCGCGAGCTCAACGAACGAAGCGTGCTGGATACGTTGCGGGCAAATGGGGCGTTGCATGCTGCGCAAATCGCACGGTATATCGGTTTATCAAAGCCAACAACGGCAGATATTTTGCGCTCTTTAAGCGATAGTGGATTAGTGCAAGAGTATTCACCTGGCGAAGAAGATTCAAAGCGCGCCCGTTCGGTGTACGAAGCTATCAGTGATGTAAAAGTATCTCTTGGAATCGATATTGGCTCACGCTTTATACGTGCTGCTGTCGGTGATCTCAACCAAAAGATGCGTTCACAGATTTCAGTTCCGGTAACTTCTTTATCGCTAAGAGATTTAACTAAGGTAATGCATAAGGCAGTTGAATCCGTACTCAAAGATTCTGGATATTCCATGAAGGACGTAGCAGCAATAGTTGTTGGTACGCCTGGTGTGATCGATCATTCGACTGGCATAGTTTCAATCGCTGGAACAATCAGTTCTCTCGACGGTGTAAATCTTGCCTCACATATCGAAAAAGAGTTTGGCATTCGACCAACACTGGAAAACGATATCAATCTGGTAACTGCCGCCGAACAATCTGCTGGCCATGGCCAAGGAATCGATAACTTCGCCGTGCTATCAGTTGGCTCTGGTCTTGGCTCTGGTTTAGTCCTTAATGGCCAACTACACCGTGGGCATCGCGGCGCCGCCGGTGAAATCTTCTATGTTCCTTTCGGAGATCCACGCGATGCGCATCGCAGTGCAACAAATCCATCTGGTGATCGCATCGCTGAAATTACTCGCGGT
>CAIJYZ010000047.1 GCA_903825015.1 uncultured Actinomycetes bacterium | reverse complement strand
TGTAAAAGAAAAATTAAAAGAGGCCGGAGTTGCCGGAATTGTTATTGAAAGAACAAGCGAGGTTGTAAGAGTTAATATTCTTGCAAGTCGCCCAGGTCTTATAATAGGACGCGGAGGAAAGGGAATTGAAGAGCTTCGTGAGAAACTTCTCGTAAAGCTAAAGGCAATTCGCAAGGCAAACAAGGCACCTACAAATTTTTCACTTAATCTTAATATTGAAGAATTAAAAAGAACCGATGTTTCATCAGCAGTTGTCGCTCAGCAGATTGCTACGGACATAGAGCGCCGTCAGCCATATCGTAAAATAATGAAGCGTGCTGTAGAAAGCACGATGCAGAACAGGGATGTAAAAGGTGTAAAGATTAAATTGTCCGGCCGTTTAAATGGCGCTGAAATTTCCCGAACCGATTGGCTCGCGAATGGAAGAATGCCTTTGCAGACGCTCCGCGCAAACATTGACTATGCTGAAGCAACCTCGTTCAACAGCTATGGAACGGTTGGTGTTAAGGTCTGGATCAACAAAGGAGAAATATTTGAAGAAAAGAACGCTAAATAGTCTTGAACCATGTTACAGCCTAAAAAACAAAAATATAGGAAGCAGCAGAAAGGACGCTCACGAAGACGCCTAGTTGAGACGCGTGGAATTACGCTTTCTTACGGAAAGTTTGGACTTCAGGCACTCGAGGCGGCATGGCTTACAGCCAACCAGATTGAGGCAGGAAGAAAGACAATTGCACACTCAATGCATCGTGAGGGACGTCTCTGGATTAGAATATTCCCAGACAAGCCAGTAACCAAACTTCCTCCAGAAGTAACCTTGGGAGGTGGAAAGGGTGAAATCGATCGTTACGTATTTCCTGTTAAACCAGGAAGAATCCTGTATGAGGTTGATGGAGTTAAGGAGGCGGTAGCAAAGCGCGCCCTCTTGATGGCTGGACATAAGATGCCTGTTAAGAACTTGCAGAACTCAGCGATGAAGATGCCTTAGAGCTTTTGCAATCAATCGGACTAGAAGAGCCAGGTCTTGCAACTCTTGCCCATGTTGGTTTTAGAACTTTAGGTTTGCAGACTTATTTAACTGCAGGTCCAAAGGAAGTCCGTGCTTGGACAATTCATAAAGGCGATACCGCACCAGTGGCTGCCGGTGTTATTCATACCGATTTCCAAAAAGGTTTTATTAAAGCCGAAATCGTTTCTTTTAACGATTTGATGGAAGCAGGATCAGTTGCCGAAGCGCGCGCCAAAGGAAAGGTGCGCATGGAAGGCAAGGATTACGTAATGGCCGATGGAGATGTTGTTGAATTTAGGTTCAACGTTTAAAGCTTTAAGCGCCGGTGTAATACTTTCCGATTTCGCTCAATGCTTTATCTAGCATCTCAAGTCCAAGCTTTGCATCCTCAACCGAGATATTGCATGGTGGGCACAAGTGAATGCGGTTGAAGTTATTAAATGGCATAAGGCCATTCTTCTTACAGGCCGCTACTAATTCATTCATTGCAGGACTCGATGCACCATATGGAGCCAAAGGCTCGTGAGTTGCGCGGTCACTGACTAAATCAACGCCCCAGAAGACACCTGCACCGCGAATATCACCAATGACCTTGTGCTTCTTAGAAAGTTCGATCAAGCCTGGACCCAAGATTGTTTCACCAATCATGGTGGCGTTTTCGAGCATTTTTTCTTCTTTCATGACATCGATAGTTGCAACGGCAGTTGCACATGCCAATGGGTGACCCATGTAAGTAAGGCCTCCAGGAAACACCTTTTCATCAAAAGTCTTCGCAACGTTTTCACTAATGACCACGCCACCGAGTTGTACATAACCCGACGTAACGCCCTTTGCGAAAGTAATTAAATCTGGGACTGCTTGTGAACTTTGGTAGGCAAACCACTTACCTGTACGACCAAAGCCAGACATAACTTCATCGGCAATCCATAAAATTTTGTACTTATCGCACAGTGCGCGGATACCTTCAAGATAACCGGCCGGTGGAATCAATACACCTGCAGTTCCTGGAACTGATTCGATCAAGATTGCTGCAATGGTGTTTGGACCTTCAAAGATAATTGTTTGTTCAAGATGTTCAAGTGCGCGCTTGCACTCCTCTTCTTCACTTTGAGCCCAGAAAGATGTGCGATACAAATATGGTCCGAAGAAATGCTTGTGGCCATAGGCAAACTCATTGGGCATACGGCGCGGATCACCTGTTGCATTAATAGCAGCACCTGTGTTGCCGTGATACGAACGGTATGTAGAAAGTACTTTGTGTTTATGCGTGTGCAATCGAGCCATGCGGATAGCGTTTTCAATTGCATCGGCGCCACCGTTTGTGAAGAAAACTTTGGCAAAGTGGTCGCCAGCTAATTCAACAATTCGTTGGGCAGCTTCATTACGCGCATCATTTGCATGTTGCGGAGCAATAGTTGTGAGCACTTCGGCTTGATCTTGAATCGCTTTTACAACTCTTGGATGCTGGTGGCCGATATTTGTAAAGACTAACTGTGAAGAAAAATCTAAATATGTCTTGCCCTCATGGTCCCAAAACCTTGACCCTGAACCACTTGCAACTGGCATTGGTGAAATCGCACCTTGGGCAGACCATGAGTGAAATACATATTTATGGTCAGCTGCACTAACGGCGGCTTGCTTTGCTGGGTCACTTATTGGTGCAGTCATGAAATTTGGCCTTTTAACTAGTAGGTGGCGCCATCTTAACGCTCTGAAGTAGATTGCACCTATGACTCAGATAACGCATTGGATCAATGGCGGCCTTGACACACAAAAACCAGAACGCACAGGAGATATTTATAACCCTGCCACTGGAAAAGTAACCAAAACAGTCGCATTTGGTAATGCGGCAACTGTTGATACCGCTGTCGCCGCTGCTACAACTGCCTTTGCCCAATGGCGCCATAGCTCATTAACTAAGCGCACCCAAGTTCTTTTTGCTTTCCGCGAACTCGTGCAACAAAACAAGGAAAAAATCGCTGCGCTAATTACCGACGAACATGGAAAAGTTTTAAGCGATGCTGCAGGTGAAGTAACACGCGGGCTTGAAGTTGTTGAATTTGCCTGCGGAATTCCACACTTGTTAAAAGGTGGTTTTTCTGAAGAAGTATCTACCGGTGTTGATGTTTACTCAATCCGCCAAGCCCTTGGCCCAGTTGCAATCATCTCTCCATTTAACTTTCCAGCAATGGTGCCGATGTGGTTCTTCCCAGTAGCAATTGCTTGCGGAAATACTGTTGTTGTTAAGCCATCTGAAAAAGATCCATCGGCTGCAATGTTTATGGCGAAGTTGTGGAAAGAGGCGGGATTGCCTGATGGTGTATTCAACGTAGTTCATGGTGACAAAGAAGTTGTAGATGCATTGTTAGTTCATCCAGGAATTAAATCGATTTCATTTGTTGGTTCTACTCCAATTGCGCGTTATGTCTATGAAACCGGTACTAAAGCTGGAAAGCGCGTGCAAGCACTTGGTGGGGCAAAGAACCACATGATTGTTTTGCCGGATTCAGATCTAGAACTAGCAGCAGATGCTGCTATCAACGCAGGCTTTGGTTCTGCGGGAGAGCGTTGCATGGCGATTTCTGCAATTGTGGCCGTTGAACCAATAGGTAACGCACTCGTCGCTCGCATTAAATCCCGTATGGCAAATATTGTTACCGGTGATGGCACTAAGGGCTGCGATATGGGTCCACTAGTTACTGCCGTTCACCGCGACAAAGTTGCCACATATATCGAAGCTGGCAGTAAAGAAGGCGCAACTGTTGTTGTTGATGGTCGCGATCTAAAAGTTGACGGCGATGGTTTCTTCCTTGGACCTACTCTGCTAGATAACGTAACTCCAACGATGTCGGTCTACACAGATGAAATCTTTGGTCCAGTCTTGAGCATTATTCGCGTTAATACATATGACGAAGCATTAAATCTTGTTAACTCACATCAATATGGAAATGGAACGGCAATCTTTACAAACGATGGCGGTGCAGCACGCAGATTCCAAAATGAAGTCGAAGTTGGAATGGTCGGAATCAACGTTCCGATTCCAGTACCAATGGCGTACTACTCATTTGGTGGCTGGAAGAACTCATTATTTGGCGATTCTCATGCACATGGCACCGAAGGTGTTCACTTCTTCACTCGCGGCAAAGTAGTTACAAGCCGCTGGTTAGATCCAAGCCATGGTGGAATCAACTTAGGTTTCCCACAAAACGATTAATCCCAGAGGTGTAGCCCCTTCACGAACTTCGGCTTTAATCACATAATTTTCGCAAGTTTCTTACCTGCATTCCACAAAGCCAGGTTCTTCAATTGCCTTATTCGAACCACTAATAAGGAGCCCCAAATGCGTAACTCACGAAAGTTTGCAACGATTGCAGTAGGCGTTTTAATTTCAACTAATCTGCTTGCAGTTAGCGCGTATGCAGATAATGAAAACTCTTCAAATAGCGACAACATTGCGCAAAAAGCTTTAAAGTCTTGCAACTCAAAGGGTGCGCAGATTTCACATGATGACGATGAATCCTCGCATAAGAAAAGTGCAAGCGTTTCTCGCGATGCGGCCAAAATTTCGAAGTTACTAAAGGCCAAGAACACTCCACCAGCAACTGCTGCCTTGACTGTATTAACAACTGCAATTGCTACATATGACACAAGTACTGCAAAGGCCGAGACAACTTTCAATGCAGCAAAAGTTGCTAATGACCTTTCTTGCAAGAATGCAATCACTCCTTTACAAACTACTTTAAATGCAGCACTTGCTACTGCAAAAACAACTTTGAATGCTGTGTTAACAAATGTAGCTTCCACTCCACTTCAAAAGAGCACAGCTAAAACTGCTTATAAGACGGCAGTCACTGCAGCAAACACTGTATTTACAACTGCAGCTAAGCCGATCACTGCAAAGAATCTCACCGATTCAACTGCAGCTCGCTTAGCGCTAACAACTGCACAAAGCGCTGCTGAATTACTACTTAAGAGTGCGATTACAACAGCACGTCTGGCTTTATAGCCTTAAATCAGGCTTAGATGCAGCTCTTGATTTCCTCATATCCATCACCGAAGGTACGATTGGGCATGTGCGGCCGTTGAACTGGCTTCAGATATGCCCAATCGTTGGATAGAAGCAAGGCCTAATATCGGCTGGCTTCCTAAGGAAAGTAGTTTTCGTGGCCAAGACTCAAGAGCATCTTAAAGACCTGCCTATTAAAAAGCGCGAAAATCTTCGCAACGTAGCGATCATCGCTCACGTGGACCACGGTAAAACAACGTTGGTTGATGCCATGTTGTGGCAGTCCGGCGCATTTGCGGCCTATAAGAAGCAGGACGATAGCCAGGATCGCATGATGGATTCAATGGATCTAGAGCGCGAAAAGGGAATTACGATTCTTGCCAAGAACACTGCTGTTAAGCGCGGCGACACAATCGTTAACATCATTGATACTCCAGGCCACGCCGATTTTGGTGGCGAAGTTGAACGTGGACTTGAAATGGTTGACGGCGTTATCTTGTTGGTGGATGCATCAGAAGGTCCACTTCCTCAGACACGTTTCGTTTTGCGTAAAGCCCTTGAAAAGAATCTTCCAGTTATCTTGTTAATCAACAAGGTGGACCGTCCCGATTCACGTATCGCTGAAGTTGTCGATGAAGCAT
>CAIJYZ010000046.1 GCA_903825015.1 uncultured Actinomycetes bacterium | reverse complement strand
TACGTCTGACATTATTTTCCTTTTCTCTAGAGTCGAGCCTTTCGAAAGGTCATCAGGTATTGACGAGATCAAGGCCTGGTAACACGCTCAAATCTAGGGGTGATTACCCCAACGAGATAGGGACAATAGGTAACGAATTGGTTACTTTTACGCGTAAATCAACCCGATTTTGCAGGAATATCCCACCAAATCGTTGCCAAATCTCTCTGAACGGGTTGTGGATTGTTGGCAAGGAACTCTTTAATCTCGGAATCCTGTCGTTTGTCTAAACACAGACGAATTCTGGTGAATTCAACTGTTTTTTCGGGGTTTTGTTCGACTCTTACCGGCCCGCTCCAGAGTTGGAGATGGGCGTTGTTCCCCATGTCATGTAAAACATTGAGCAGATCTTTGGGGGTTGGCTTAATTGGACGATCTAAGTTCCAAAAATGCTTCCATGCACCGCTCAAATTTGAGAGCGGGTGATGTTGTGGCATCTCGATCACGACTCTTTTCAAAGCATGCGCATTCATAGCTTCTAAGAAGGGAACAATCTCTAAGACGTTGTATACAACATGGTGTGCAACAACTACGTCTGCTATTTCCACTTCATCCGAAATGGCTGGCCAAAAACCTAAATGAACTTTAGATTCGGTTGCACGTGCACGTGCATTTTCTGAAAACATTTCAAGCATCTCATCTTGGTGGTCAACACCAATAACTTTTCCAGCTTTTTTCCCCATTGCAAAAGCTGCAATTCCTCCGCCACACCCGATATCAAGTATTGAACCATTTTCTGGCAAAGCTTCAAAAGCTCTTTCATGCGATGGTGACATCTCTATTAATTGTGGAATTTGAAATAGTGCAGGCGGGTGAATCCAAGGGCTCTCTGGAGCTTGATCCAAAATCTCTTGGGGTATCGCCCACGACTCTAATTTTTCACGCCATAACTGTGCGGGAATCATTTCTTCTCTTCTTGCGCACTTTCCGCAATTTGTTTACGGACATCATCCATATCAAGCTCTGCAACTTTGCCAATAATCTCTTCAAGGGCCGACGCAGGAAGGGCGCCAGGCTGACTAAAGAGCAAGATACTGTCACGGAAAATCATCAATGTCGGGATTGAGGTAATCCCGGCTGCGGCAGAGAGTGACTGCTCGGCTTCGGTATCTACTTTTGCGAAAGTTAACTCAGGATATTTCTCCGACATTGCTTCATACACTGGAGCGAAAGATCTACAGGGACCACACCAGGCGGCCCAAAAATCTACAAGAACGGTACCTTCTTTAGTAATCAACTCTTCAAACTGAGCCTCATCTATATCTACAGTTGCCATTCATTTCTCCGTTCTTTTACCCATGAGTCCTGGTGTTTTTGTTTGGTACATCTTTGCTTCTGGATGGCGGATTAAAAGTAGTTCATCCTCGTATCTGGCTTTGATGATCATATTTACGAGTAAAACTACCCAAATAATCGTTGAAGCGATATTGAAATTGTTTAAGAGAAAACCTGTTCCAATAAACATAACCCCTAAATACATCGGGTGCCGAAACCACTTATAGATTCCAACGACTATTAATTCTGCACCTGGTTTTGGAATCGGCGAAATACGCAAAGAAGGTTTTAAGGCAATATATGCAGCTATAAAGATTGCGATGGCTGCAATCGTTAAGAAGGTAGAAATGCCATGCAGGTAGTTGGCATCACCGAGTAGAGCTCCAGAGGGCTTGAGAAAAAGGAGTCCCAAAAGCCCAAACTGAAGCCCAACTAAAATCCTTGCTTTTAAAATTACTTCTTACCAAACAGTTTGCTGAACACGCCAGGCTCTTTTGGATCATTTTGATGACCTTGGCATCGATCTTTCTTGGCAACACCTTTGAGTGCAATCTCAATGTGGTTACCGCATCCTGACCATGATGGTTTTCCGCACTTACGACATGTTGTTCTACTGCACATATTTCGATTCCATTTCCTGTGGTTAGTTTGGGATAAAAGCTTTATTTGCCGCTGGTGAATTACTCCAAGTGAGATATCCACCATCGAGATTTACTGGATTGAAGCCGAGCTCTTTAAGAAGCATGGCAGCGGTATGGCCACGTTGACCTACTTGGCAGTTAACCAACACATTCTTATTTGTGATTTCTGATTGACGCTCACGGATTTCATCGACAGGAATATTGATTGCTCCAGGAATCATGCCGCGGCCGCATTCGCTGATGCTCCGTACATCTATGAGGTCATAACCGTTTTCAACATATTCATCGATTTGGTCCCATTGAGCAACCTTGGTTAAACCAGAGAGAATATTTTCAGCTACATAGCCCAACATATTTACTGGATCTTTTGCTGAACTAAATGGTGGAGCATAAGCCAGCTCTAAATCAGCAAGCTCTGGTGCTGTGATATCGCCACGAATTGCGGTTGCGATGACATCAATGCGCTTATCTACGCCTTCAACACCAACGCCCTGCGCACCAAGAATCTCACCAGATGTTGGCTCAAAGATAAGTTTGAGACTCATCTGTTTGGCATCTGGATAGTAGCCAGCATGCGAACTTGGGTGCGTATGAATCGACTGGTAAGCACGACCTGCAGCTTTTAATCGCTTTTCATTCCAACCTGTTGTGGCAATCATCAAATCAAATACTTTAACGATGGCGGTGCCGATAGTTTTTACAGGTCGAATTGTTCGGCCAGCAATGTGATCGGCCACAACACGGCCGTGACGATTCGCTAAATTAGCGAGAGGAACAAGTGTTGCACTTCCATCTAGAGCATCCGTCTTTTCTGCAGCATCTCCAACAGCATAAATATCGGCATTGCTCGTGCGATTGAAATCGTCAACCTTGATTCCGTTACGAGATCCAATAGTTAGACCGGCAGCTTTAGCTAAACCAATCTCTGGGCGTACTCCAATTGCCAAAATGACAATCTCGGCTGGCACTGTGTCTCCATTAGAAAGTTCAACACTATCTGCACCGATGCTGACAACACTTGAACCAAGATAAAGGTTGACGCCTTGCTTAATCATTTCCTTAGCCACCAATGTTGCAAGCTCTGAATCTAAAGGCATTAGCACTTGATCTGTAGCTTCCACCAATGAAGTCTGAATACCCTTGTGAATCAGGTTTTCGGCGATTTCTACCCCAATGAATCCCCCGCCAATAACAACTGCGCTCTTAGGTTTAGCACCTACATGGGCTGCAATCTTCTCAACATCTTCAACAGTTCGAAGCGTCATTCCTCTTTCAATTCCTGGAATCGGCGGAACAACAGGAGCTGCTCCAGGGCTAAGGATTAACTTGTCGTAATCAAGTTCATGCGTTTCATGGCTATCAAGATTCTTAATGGCAACAGTTTTCTTGCCAGGGTTGATAGCTAGAACTTCAGTATTTACTCGGACATCTAAGCGAAAACGGGCATGGAGTGATTCAGGAGTCTGTAACAACAGCGCGCTTTCCTGCTCGATAACTCCACCTACGTAATAGGGCAATCCACAGTTGGCATAAGAAACATGACCACTTTTTTCAATAACGATAATTTCAGCATCGGCATCTAAGCGGCGCAACCGTGTAGCAGCTGACATTCCGCCGGCTACTCCGCCAATAATTACAACGCGCATTAGTTTGTCACCAGGGGCAGCCCGCTAGCTTGCCAATCGGCTACACCATTAGTTAAGTTAAAAAGATTATTGAAGCCTGCATGATGCATAGTCTCAACTGCGATTCCTGAGCGACGGCCACTGTGACAGTAGACGGCATAAGTGGCTGACTTATCCAACTTTGCAATCTCAGATTCAAATTGCATGCCTTCAGCATCAATATTGATTGCGCCTTGAATATGGCCCGTCATGTATTCGCCAGGTGTTCTTACATCGAGTGTTACCACGCCAGATTCAGCTACTTTATCTGCAAAACCTGCAGCGTCTAAGTTTGTGGCAGAAGCTGCTGCACTACATCCAGCGAGTAGAAGAAGTGAGGAGACAATCGCAATTAGTTTTTTCATTATTTTTTTCCTTATGCCAAAGATAGAAATAGTTTTTGGAGTTGAGCAGTCACCGCATCAGAGTTGGACTTGCCTTCGACAATGCACTCTTTAAGACTGGCTGAAATCAAAGTGAAAGCAGCCGTGTTGACCGCTTTAGAGACCGCAGACATCTGTGTCACGATCTCTTCGCAGTTACGGCCTTCTTCAAGCATTCGGGCTACAGCGCCGAGTTGGCCTTGAGCGCGCTTGATTCTCTTTGCAATAGCTTCTATCTGCTCTGCATCCGATAGAACGTGAGCGATCTTCTTTGTAGCCATATCTGCTCCTTTTCTGAGGTACAGAAGCGATAGTACATATACCCCCGGGGGTATGTCAAATTTGGCTAATCTTGATGGTGGCCTTTACGGATCATGTTCAGCATTTTGATATTAATCGCGGCAAAGCGCCATAATTGAATCAACAGGTTCTTACGAAATCGCAAAGTCTTTTCAGTTGGAAGTGGTGCATGAGCAATTGAGTCATTTGGATTTTCCATTGCTTTTCTCCTATTCCGGTATGAACTGCCAGCCCGGGCGGGCTTTGGCCTTGTAGATAAACATGTAGTGCAAGAGCAATTTGATCCAGTGGCCGCTCAATCCAATTTCTCCATATGTATCTTTCAAGCTGCGACCGGTATTGGGATATTTTTCATAGTCAGGGACTATTGGAAACATAGTCATCGCAGCTGCTGATCCTTGGGTAAGACCAGAGCCAGAAGATGCAACACAGGCTGCACCCATCTTTGCCATCGAAGCTGAATGCGCGTGGGCCTTGTCGCCTTTTTCAATTAATTCTTTAATAGTCAAAATGGAAAGCTTGCCCATAATTCCTGAGGGCATTCCGGTGCGAGGTGGTGATGGTGCAATAACGGTTCCGTTCGGTGACTTACGAGGTTTTGAGATTTGATGAGGTGGTGCAAATGCGATTCCAACAGCAAAAATATTTGGGTAGGTCGGGTTGCGATAGGTGCTTGGCCAATCCGAGGCTTTCCAATCTTCGTAAGCCTTCCCCGAATAATCTGCATCAACTTTCATAAATCCACTTGGCGCAAAGATTTGTGAAGAGATATCTTCGCCGGCTTTATTAAAAGCCTGTAAATCTACGCCCCTAAAGGGTGGCAATAGCATGCCAAAATCAAACTCCAATACATCCTTGGTGCCATCGACTTGCTCGTAATAAATCTTGCCTGGCTCTACTTTTTCAACGTGCGCACCCAAGATTGCTCGGACCCCGCGCTCACGAAATAAGGATTCCGTCCAGAGCTTGCTAGTGGTTTGAAATCCGCGTTGCGTAAAAACCATTCCACCAACACCAAAATCGCCTAATTCATACTCATTAGTTATATAGACAAGGTCGGCCATATCCCGCACACCAGCAGCACGAAGCTCGTG
>CAIJYZ010000045.1 GCA_903825015.1 uncultured Actinomycetes bacterium | reverse complement strand
TGCTGATTTCTGCCATTTTAATCTCCTCTAGGAATCTTTCGGTTGCTTCACAAAAGTCCCAGCAGGATTACTAACCCACACCGTCGATTACGGAAGTAAATTCTTACCCTCGCCGGAACAAAGCGAACAATATCTTCGAGGAGCTATTTAAGGCAAATTCGAGGAATTTTGCAGTCAGGGCAAGCGTAGTGAACGTAAAGGCGAAGCAGTGAACGAGCTGTCCTGGAAAAAATTCCGCAGGATTTGCTTAAGAATGCCCGTCGAAGAGACTTGTGACCGAGCCATCTTCAAATACCTCGCGGATGGCGCGGGCAAGAAGTGGGGCAATTGATAGAACGGTCAAGTTGTCGAACTTTTGATCCTCAGAGATTGGAAGAGTGTTTGTGACAACAACCTCTGATGCGCGTGAAGATTTTAAGCGATCAACGGCTGGGCCGGATAGAACTGCATGTGTTGCGGCGATGATTACATCGGCAGCACCTGCATCAAATAGGGCTTCTACCGCTTTAGTAATTGTTCCGGCTGTATCGATCATGTCATCAATAACAACGCATGTTTGGCCTTGTACGTCACCAACAACGCGGCCTGTTGTGGATTCATTTGGAATCCGTGGATCACGAGTTTTATGGATAAATGCAATTGGGCAACCACCGAGAAGATCAGACCAACGCTCGGCAACGCGAACTCGGCCAGAGTCTGGTGAAACAATTGTCAGACGTGAGCGATCAACTTTGCTTCCAACATAGTTTGCAAGCATCGGCAGTGCAAATAAATGATCAACTGGGCCATCAAAGAAACCTTGAATTTGTGAAGTATGTAAATCAACACACATTAAACGATCTGCGCCGGCGGTCTTGAAAAGATCAGCCATAAGACGAGCTGTAATTGGTTCACGCCCGCGGCTCTTTTTGTCTTGGCGTGCATATCCATAAAAAGGTGCAACAACGGTGATGCGCTTTGCAGAAGCGCGCTTGAGTGCATCAACCATGATGAGTTGTTCCATGATCTGCTTATTGACAGGTGTTGTGTGGCTTTGAATAACAAAAGCATCGCAACCGCGAACTGATTCTTCAAAGCGGACAAAGATTTCGCCATTAGCAAAGTCATAAGCAGATGTTGGAGTTAATGGAATGCCGAGCTCTGATGCAACCTCATCGGCAAGTTCGGGAAATCCGCGGCCTGCAAAAAGACGTAATCTCTTTTCAGAAGATAAACGGATCTCGCTCATATTTACTGCCCTTCTGTAGCTTCGGCTGCTTGCGCTGATTTACTTCCTGCACGCTTGCGCATGACCCAACCTAATACATTTCTCTGCTTTGCTCGGCCAACACCAATCGCGCCGGCCGGAACGTCTTCAGTAATAACAGAACCTGCGGCGGTGTAAGCCCCATCCCCCACGTTAAGTGGCGCAACCAACATTGTGTCGCTACCGATTCGGACATGGTCTCCGATAGTGGTGTGATGCTTATCTACGCCGTCATAGTTAACAAAAATGGTCGCAGCGCCGATATTGCTGCCTTCACCGATTGTGGCATCGCCAACATAAGAAAGATGTGGAACTTTTGATCCAGTTCCAACGGTGGAATTTTTCATTTCCACAAATGCGCCGGCCTTGGTTGAATCCCCCAAGACGGTTCCTGTGCGCAAATAAGTAAATGGGCCAACCGAGGATCCTTCGCCAATAACAGTGCCAATGGCTATCGATTCAAGCACCGATGCACCTTCTTTTATTTGGCAGTTAGTAAGAGTTGTACGTGGGCCAATAACGGCGCCTGATGCAATAGTGGTGGTTCCATAAATCCCACTGCCGGGATGGATTGTTACATCATTTGAAATCGATGCAGTTGAATCTATCCAAGTAGTTGTTGGATCAATAATTGTTACACCTGCACGCATCCAGTAATCATTAATTCGATCACGCAAAAGCGCAGCAGACTCGGCAAGTTGAATTCGATCATTGACGCCGAGGATTTCGGTGAAATCATCGATCATGATTGCGGCAACAGAGGCGCCTTCGCTCTTAAGGATTCCAATAACATCGGTTAAGTAAAGTTCACCTTGTGCATTTGCATTGTTAAGTTTGCCGATAGAAGATGCGAGGGCTGCACCATCAAATGCATAAACGCCAGAGTTGATTTCAAAGATAATTTTTTGGTTCTCGTCTGCATCTTTTTCTTCAACGATCTTTAAAAGAGCGTCGGAATCATCGCGAATAATTCGGCCATATCCAGTTGGATCTGGGTGCTCGGCGGTTAGTACCGATGCGGCAAAATTTCCAGCATTGTGTGCTGCGATAAAAGCAGCCAGTGATTCGCCAGTAAGCATTGGTGTGTCGCCAGCTAAAATTAAAATGGTGCCGTGCGCGGTTGTATCTGCAAGGGCTATCTGTGCTGCATGGCCAGTGCCTCCGCGATGTTGCTGAAATACGGTCGTTGCTTTTGGGGCGATCTGCAGAATATGCGCCTCAACTGCTTCGCGGTCTGATCCAACAACGATGCGAACTTCTTCTGGCTTGAGATGATCAACGGCGTGAAGGACATGTCCAAGTAATGAACGTCCTGCAACGCTGTGAAGAACTTTAGCTTTTGCCGATTTCATCCGTGTTCCTTCGCCAGCAGCAAGGACAATCACGGTTTGTACGGTCACGAGTGAATCCTATCGGTGGCTCCGCCTTTTATTTCGGCTTCGCTTATCGCTCCGCCTTTTACTTCGGCTTCGCTTATCGCTCCGCCACCAGGTATCGATCCTGGACCCTGGGCTTCAAAGGCCCATGTGCTAGCCACTACACAATGGCGGAACCCGTATTCTCCCTCATAAATGGGGATGGTTATGACCATATTTCAGATGCTTTATGGGATTACTTTTGCCCCTGGAACTGGGCCATATGCACGAACAACACTTCCAACTACGCCGCTAGCCGTTAAAGCAACAGTTAAATCAAGGCCAGCTTCCTCATCTGCGACTAAAAATGCAACGGTTGGGCCCGACCCTGATACCAAGGCCCCAAGTGCTCCGTACTCCTGACCTACATCTAGAACTAATCGAAGGGCAGGACGCAATGAACATGCTGCTGCCTGTAAATCATTAACCAAAGCCGCACCAACAGATTCGGCATCGGCTGCGAGTAGGGCCTGCATTAACGCTTCATTTGTTTGTGGTTCAACGATTTCAAGTCCGCTACGTAAACGATCGCACTCGTTATAAACAGCCGGCGTTGATAATCCATGTGTAGAAAGTGCTAAAACCCAGTGATAAGTTCCGCGAGAAAGGGCCGACGTTAATTGATCGCCATGTCCGGTTCCGATTGCAGTGCCGCCATTTAACATAAAGGGAACATCGCTGCCAAGCTTTGTTGCGATTTCTGACATCTCTTCACGGCTCATACCTAGAGAATATAAATAATCGATTGCAACAATTGTGGCTGCGGCATCGGCACTTCCGCCAGCCATTCCGCCTGCAACTGGAATCGATTTCTTTATTTCGATATGGGCATCGATTTTAAAATCATATTCTTTTTCTAAGAGCGCAGCTGCTTGGGCAGCTAAGTTATTTGAATCAACTGGAACTCCATGAGTTTGTTCGCCACTTATAGAAACAGTTACACCTGATTTTGGTTGGGCAAGTGAAACGGTGATCTCATCGTAGATAGAGATTGCTTGGAAGACTGAGACAAGATTATGAAATCCATCTGCTTCACGAGGGCCAACAGAAAGTTGAAGGTTGACCTTTGCGGGCACCCGAACAGTCACATTCTTTACTGGCATGAGTCGACTTTAATGTGTTCGTTAGAAAATGTCAGGTGCAAATGCTGCAATGGCACAAAAGCCGCCGATTTCTAAAGCCTCACCGCGAAGTGTGGGGTCAATTTTTGCGCGAATAAGAATCTCTTCGGCCGCTGAAGATGAGCCATAAAGGCTAGAAAGTGCTGAACGAAGCATCTTTCTGCGTTGCGCAAAAGCGGCATCGATAATCGTAAAGACCTTTCGTCGTAAAACTTCATCACCCGGGGTTTGTCTGCGTGTAAATGAAACTAATTTTGAATCAACATTTGGTGCTGGCCAAAATACAGATCTAGAAACCGAACCCGCACCTTTGACTTCGGCCCACCAAGCTGCTTTTACTGATGGAATTCCATAATCCTTGGTGCCAGGTTTTGCAGCTAAACGATCGGCAACTTCGGCCTGCACCATAACAACGCCAGTGCGTAAGCTTTGAAATTTTTCGAGCATATGGAGCAAGACCGGCACAGAGACGTTATATGGCAGGTTTGCAACGAGCACAGTTGGGTCAAATGGCAATGTTTGTATCGATAATGCATCCTTGTTTAACACCGTGAGGTTTTCAGGATAGGCAAAGTGCTTGGCAACAGTCTTTGGAAGCTGTTCTGCCAAACGCGGATCAATCTCTACCGCCACAACCGATTGAGCGTTTTCAAGTAATGCCAAAGTTAGCGATCCTAATCCTGGTCCGATTTCTAATGCGATATCGGTTGAACTAACGGCTGCAATGCGAACAATCTTGGTGCAAACGTTTGAATCAATTACAAAGTTTTGGCCAAGTGACTTCGATGGCTTTAAATCTAACGCCGTCGCTAATTCGCGAATCTGTGCTGCGCCTAATAAGGTCATGATGCAAAAGAACCAAATAGGCGTTCAGCGTTATTTCCAAGTGCAGTTGCTAATTCACCAAGATCGGCATCTCTTTCGGTGGCCATTGCTCGAGCGATATTTGCTATCTGTGCTGGAGTATTTAGTGCGCCGCGATGTGGCATCGGTGCTAAAAATGGTGAATCAGTCTCGACCAGTAACTGATCGATGGGGACAATCTTTACAGCATCTCTTAACGCTGGGGCATTCTTGAAAGTTAACGTGCCGGCAAATGAAAGAACATAGCCCCGCTCTATACAAAGCTTTGCCATCGCTAAATCACCTGAAAAGCAGTGAAAGATAGTCTTTTCAGGGGCTCCAACTTCAAGTAAAACGGATAAGACATCCTCGTGTGAATCTCGATCGTGAATAACAAGAGCCTTCTTAGTTTTCTTGGCTAATTCGATATGCCACTTAAAGGATTCTTGTTGGCGCCCGCGAAGTTCGGGTGGAGTGCGGAAATAATCTAGGCCAGTTTCACCAATTGCGCGCACTCGTGGATGTTGCGCTAACTTCTCAATGATTGCCCAATCGGCTTCTAGATCTTTAACAACGGGAGCTTCATTGGGATGCAGAGCGACCGCGGCTAAAACTGACGTGTTCCATTTCTCTGCAGCAGCTACGCACCAAGCAGATTGTTCGGCTGAATATCCCACTTGAACAATGCGATCGACATTTACAGATTTAGCTTCGGCAATTACTTGAGCAACTTCATCCGAATCAGGCGCGGTGTCAGTGATGATCTCCATGTGAGCATGGGCATCAACCGTGGGTACAGGAAGTGGTTCTGGCAAAGGCGCGCGAGGACGATCGATGTCGCGGTTGTGGCGATCAGCCATGTTGTTTATGCGTTCGTTTCTAAACGTGGGAAAAGAACTGGAGTCTTTGTAACCGTTGAACCAGGCACTAGTTGACCCCATGTTGCTACATCACTGATTTTCTGGTTACCGAGATCACCCAGAGTCGGTTGTGCACCCAAGCTCTGCCACAAAATCTCGCAGGTCTGTGGCATAAGTGAATTGAGAAGTACGGCCAAGGCGCGAAGGGATTCTGCGGTGTTATACAAAACATCTTCGAGCACCTGCTGATTTGCTGGATCTTTAGCAAGAATCCAAGGCTCTTTCTCAGTTACATAGCCATTAACTTTCTTGCAGAAATCCATGATTGCAACGATTCCACCTTGAAAATCTAATTCGCAGATCGCAGCATCTGCCTTCGTTGCCGCATCTTTAAGTGCGTTTTCTAAGCTCGTATCACTGCTCTTTGCGGGCAGAATGCCACCACAGTATTTTTCAATCATTGCTGCCGAGCGAGAGGCTAAGTTTCCGAAGTCATTTGCTAACTCTGATGTATATCGAGCACTCATATCTTCCCAAGAGAATGAACCATCAGTGCCAAAAGGAATAGCTCGCAAGAAGTAATAACGAAATGCATCTACTCCAAAATGATCAGTAATACCTTTGGGAGCAATGCCAGTTAACTTGCTTTTGCTCATTTTTTCGCCGCCGACAAGTAGCCAGCCATGTGCAAAAACTTTCTTAGGCACTTCAAGTCCAGCAGCCATAAGCATCGCTGGCCAAATGACCGCATGGAAGCGCAAAATATCTTTGCCTACCAAATGCACATCTGCTGGCCAAGTTTGTGCAAACTTTTTGCCGCCCTCTGAATCTGGCGCATCAGTTAGTCCAACTGCGGTTGCATAGTTAAGCAATGCATCGAACCAGACATATACAACTTGATCGGTATCCCAAGGAACTGGAATACCCCAATCAAAAGTAGAACGTGAAATTGAAAGATCTGTTACGCCACCTTCTAAAAATGAAACAACTTCATTGCGCGCACTTTCAGGTTGGCATGCGTCTGGATTATTTCTGTAGTGCTCAAGTAATGGTTCGACGAATGCAGATAATTTAAAGAACCAGTTATTTTCATCGACTAATTCAATTGGCTTGCTATGAATCGGGCAGCATTTTTTGCCATCGATATCAATTAAATCACCTGGTAGTTTGAACTCTTCGCAGCCAACACAGTATGGGCCTTCGTATTTGCCTGCATAAATGTGGCCAGAGTCTTTAAGTGATTGTAAGAACTTTTGGACGCGTTCGGTATGGCGCGTTTCAGTTGTGCGAATGAAATCATCGTTTGCAATATTGAGTGCTTGCCAATTTGGCTTCCAGGCTTCTTGAACTAAGCGATCTACCCAGGCTTGCGGGGCAACGTTATTTTGTTCTGCAGTTCGCATAACTTTCTGACCATGTTCGTCAGTGCCTGTTAAGAACCAGACGGATTCGCCCTTTTGTCTGTGCCAACGAGTTAAGACATCGCCCGCGACCGTTGTGTAGGCATGGCCAATGTGGGGAGCATCGTTGACGTAATAAATCGGCGTCGTTAGATAGAAGGACTTAGTCACTTGCTCATCTTATTCGCATCGACCACTGCGGCATAAACCAACCGCTTTGCTATTGCAAACTCGGCAGCAACTGAGGCGATTGCCCCTTTGCGGTCCATTCCAGCTTCCTCAAATTCACGGACACGGGCCACCATTTCATCGGCGGTCAAAGATGCTGAATCAATGGTTGCGCCTTCAATAACTAAAGTTATTTCACCAAGGATTTCGTGTGTGTCTGCCCACGCTGAAAGCTGAGATAAATCGCCACGAATCGTTTCTTCATAGCGCTTAGTCATTTCACGACAAATTGCGCCTCGGCGATTTGAGCCGAAAACAGATTGAGCATCAGATAAAGAATCACCTAAACGATGGGGTGCTTCGAAGAAAACCATGGTGCGTTCTTCGTGTCTTAGTTTTTCAAATGTAGCTAATCGAGCACCGGCTGTTCGTGGAGGAAAACCTTCAAATGTAAATCTATCTGTTGGTAGACCCGAGAGAGCAACGGCCATTGTTACTGCACTTGGTCCAGGAATAACGCTTACTTCAATCCCGCGGGCAATTGCTTCGCGCATTAATCGAAAACCCGGATCACTGATGGTTGGCATTCCAGCATCGGAGACAACCAAAACATGTGCACCAGCTTCAAGCTCTGACAACAGCTCGTGAGTTCGCTCATCTTCATTGCCTTCAAAAAATGAAACGACTCGGGCGCTAAAAACTACTTCGATATCTGAACACAGACGGTGAAATCTTCGCGAATCCTCAGCGGCAATAATTGTGGCATCAGCAATTGCTGTTTTAAGGCGGGCGCTTGCATCCGTTGGATTACCTAGGGGGGTCGCCGCCAATATCAGAGCCATGGGCCAATCATCTCAGTAATTTCCAATGGTTTTGCGCATACGATTGCCCACATGATTTCCGCAATCGCCCCCATTCTTATTGCGATTGCATCCTTAGCAATTCGGCTAATAAATCTGGCAACACCAAAGGGTTTCGTATTTGATGAGGTCTATTACGTCGATGGCGCGCGTGATTTCCTCAAATATGGAGTTGAGGTAACTGGCAGCAAACCAGAGTTCATCGTTCATCCTCCAGTTGGAAAATGGCTAATCGCCTCCGGAATCAAACTCTTTGGCGATAATGAATTTGGTTGGAGATTTGCAACAGCAATAATTGGAACTCTTCTTATTTTACTTTTTGCTCGATTGATCCATGTGCTTTTCTACTCTCCACTTCTATCTGCCGTTGGAGCCTTTTTGATGGCTTGTGATGGCTTGGTGCTTGTTCATTCACGAACCGCGCTCCTTGATCTCTTTCTAACTTTTTTTGTTTTGTTATCGGTTTACCTCTGGCATCAGCAGCGACATTGGTTGGCGGCGATTGCAATTGGTTTGGCCATTGGGACTAAATGGAGCGCTGTTTACTATTTAGCAGTACTTTTATTTATTTCACTTTATAAGATTTTTTCAAACCATCCTTCAAGAAAGTTAATTCGGCCAACAATTATCAAATTCATTCAGTATGGTTTTCTTCCAGTAATTGTTTATACAATCACGTGGACCGGTTGGTTTATAAGTAATCGTGGGTGGGACCGCCAATGGTCATCTAATATTTTCTTATCCTGGATTCATTACCACTCCGAAATGCTGGGATTTCATACTGGCTTAATCGAGAAACATTCTTATCAAGCCAACCCATGGAGTTGGATGATTATGGGTAGACCTACTTCCTTTTTCTATGATTCACCTAAAGGCTGCGGTAGCGATAGCTGTGCTGCAGAAGTTCTTGCAATCGGAACACCACTGCTCTGGTGGGCAGGCACTATCGCCGTAGCTGTTGTTTTCGGTTTCTGGATTCGCTCCCTTGTCCGAAAGGTTTCTGATCCTGCCCTAAATATTATTGTTCTTGGAATCACTGCCGGCTATCTACCGTGGTTCTTCTTTCAGAAACGCACCGTATTTACTTTTTATGCAGTAATTTTTGAACCATTCTTAGTGTTGGCCATTGTTTACTGTGCCAAATTACTACTGGATAGTTCAATTGCTTCTGGAATCTCTCAAGGCCTTTTGACTGCCTTTGTGATTATTATCTTTTTGAACTTTATTTATTTCTTGCCGATCTTTACCGGCGAAACAATCACTTACGACGCATGGTTTGCGCGTATGTGGCTTACTTCTTGGATTTAGTTATTCGTTAGATGCGCGAGCTTGATTAAGTCGCTCGACGGCTTCATCTGCAAGTTGTTGATCAAATATTTCATCACGTGATGGTGAAGCTGCAGCTAATGCTTCACGCTCTAATCTTTCTTGTTCATCACTCCAAGCGCCAGGAATGGTCAAGTCAATGACTCGCTTAGGAACAATTGCTTTTGGCGCACTTACATAAGTTGGAGCAGGCACTTCTGCTGGTTCCCATGTTTGGCGAACTTGTGCACTGCCCTTAGGCAAAATTACAACACCTTTTAGTTCACGCTCTGATAGTGGAATCCAATGTTCTATAGAAGATTTTGGTGTAACAACATCGGACAAGTTGGTTGCCGATACTCCAGCAGTACGACGGTGGAGTTGTTGAACGCGGCGATGTTGAATCTTGTCAGCGATTGTTTGCCGACGAACATTTGCAATATAAATTAACATTCCAGTTGCAGGAACTAATGCATATACAAAAGGCATCGTATTCATAAATCCACCTACAATTGTCGTCGTTAATGTTGAAATAAGAATGAAAAAGATTATTCGCCTGCGCATCAACAGCTGTGCAATTTTTGCTTCACGATCTAGATCTATATGAATAGATCCGCTTCCAGTGGCCCCGTGAGGTGATGAACTTGCAACAACAATAAGAGCGCTCTTAAAACGCTCTACAGATTTTCCGGAAAACTCGTTGCGGTCATGAATCCAGCGGGGTGCGAAATATGCCACCCACATGCCGATGATCGCTAAATAGATAAGTCCGGAAGTCATGATGCACAAAGATAAAGGAGATTACGTGTAAAACTGGGGATTTAGAGCCTACTTAACCGCAGGATTTTCCTTAACAAATACAACATGGTCTCTCCAAGTTCCACCAATATGTAAGTACCTAGGCCGCTCTCCCTCAAAAATATAGCCAGCCTTTTCTGCAACCCGCTTTGATGCGGCATTTTCTGGTCGAACATTGATTTCAATTCTATGAAGATTTAATACGGCAAATGAGTAATCCGTAACTGCCATTACGGCCTGCGTTGTATAGCCTTTATTTGCGTAGTTTTTGTCGATCCAATAGCCAATATGGCCCCCGCGCATTGCTCCATAAATCACGCCTCCAAGAGAAATCTGACCAATTAAGTTGTTTTGGTGCCAGATTGCAAAAGAAAATGAGCGGCCCTGACGTGCTTCAGAGTTAAGGGTACGAACCATTTCGAAATATGAGGGCAGTTGGCTGGAATCATCAGGAGTTCCCCCAGGAAGTATCGGGATTGTGGCTTCCCATGGAGATAACCACTCCCGATTTTCAATTCGCACATTATTCCATCGCCCGCGATCTCGAAAACGAAGTGCCTTTAGTTGCAGATCCGCGCTCTTGAGAACCACTGGCCATGAATATGTCATGTGCGGCCCTAAATGTATCTGCGCTCTAAAACGACCACAGTTACTTCATCGCCAGCTTTAAGCTGAGTGTCATTTTCACCCACCGCAATAAAAGCGGTGGCATCTGAAAGCGTTGAAAGCTCCTCTTGATTTAATAGTGGTGTGACCGAATGGCCATCCTCTGACAAAACTGCACGAATATATGAACGCTTTCCGGCCGCAGAATCAATGGCTTTTTCAAGTTTGGCTTTAACACTTGGACGATGAATTGTTGCAGCGCCTAACATCGTGCGGATCATTGGACGCACAAAGAGTTCAAAAGAGATATATGAAGCGATTGGATCTCCAGGCAAGGTCACTATCGGCGTCTTATCCGGGCCAATAAGACCGTAGTTGTGGCGCCCACTCATTTCGATCGCCATTTCGACTGTATTAATTTCGCCCATATTTGAGAGGGCGCGAGTAATTAAATCGAAAGA
The DNA here is from genome assembly GCA_903825015.1 of uncultured Actinomycetes bacterium. GTDB lineage: Bacteria > Actinomycetota > Actinomycetes > Nanopelagicales > Nanopelagicaceae > Planktophila. Next base: position 5,838 of record CAIJYZ010000045.1, on the reverse strand, counting down.
GTCATCTTGGCGTTCTCCGCTAATAATTATTAAATCTGCTCGTACCAATTGATCTTCAATAAGATTTTGAAGTTGGGCTTCATCCTCTGGAATCGAGTGGACTCGGTATGCAACTGCTCCAACTTCTCGTACTGCAGTTGTGAGCATCCATGAATTAGTTTCAAACTCTTCATCATCTTTTAGGGCTTTGCCAGGTTCGACTAGGTCTGGCCCTGCCGACATAACCACTACACGTGGATGTGGCCTAGTTGGTAAATGGTCCAGGCCAATTGATGCCGCAAGGCCAATCTGAGTCGAACGGATTCGACTGCCGGCTTTCATTACTAAACGCTCACCTGCATAAATATCTTCGGCCAATGTCGCACCATGGGCATCCAGAAGTGGCATATCGAAAGATTCGAGGGGTTTGCAAATCGCAAGAAGTGAAGTCAAAAACTCATCGACCCGCGTGTGCTCTGCCATAATCACACCATACTTGTTGCAGTTAGCAATCTTTGGGATTTGAGCATGAAAGCCTCGAAAGGAGAGCAATGAATCAGGGCACACTCAAGAAGGAGCTACGAGATCGCTATCGCCGTGATCGAGTTCAAAAATTCATTCCTTCCAATTTCAATCTCATTTTAAGATCTCCCGAAATTATCAATGCAACGACAATTTGTTCATATTTTTCCTACGCCGAAGAGCCCAGCACTACAGAAATCAATCTCGCTTTCATAAGAGATGGTAAGAAATTATTGCTGCCGCGAGTTAATGGTTCAGATATTGAATGGGTGCAGTGGAACGGTGAGCAAAACCAACTAAAAATTACTAAGAAATTAACTGAACCAACTGGTCCTGCTGTAACAGATATTAGTGCTGTCGGTGCGATCGTTGTTCCGGCGCTTCGGATAGATCAAGATGGCTATCGAATGGGCCAAGGCGGAGGATTTTATGACCGGGCCTTGCCATATATGCCAGGATGGAAAATCGGATTGGTGCATGCCGGTGAGTTAACAAGTCAAACTCTTCCACGCGAAACACATGACATTCCCCTAGATGCTGCTGCTACACCTTCTCTAGTGGTGCGATTTAAGCGTTAGGTAGATTGCGCGCCATCACGATGCGCTGAATTTGATTTGTGCCTTCATAAATCTGAGTTAACTTTGCATCACGCATCATGCGCTCAACTGGATAATCTGAAACATAACCATATCCGCCCAGAATCTGCACCGCATCAGTTGTAACTTTCATCGCAGTATCACTTGCAAAACACTTACTTGCTGCCGAGAAGAATCGCAGGTCTTTTTCCCCGCTCTCACTCTTCGATGCTGCTACATATGTTAACTGGCGGGCAGCCTCTACATTCATAGCCATGTCAGCCAACATGAATTGCACACCTTGAAAATCAAAGATCTCTTTGCCAAACTGTTTGCGTTCATGTGAATACTTAGTTGCAACATCTAAGGCGCCTTGAGCAAGACCCAATGCTTGTGCTGCAATCGTTACTCGAGTGTGGTCAAGCGTATTCATGGCTAGAGCAAAGCCTTCACCGATTTCGCTAATTCGGCGATCATCGGAAAGTTTTACATTGTCAAAATAAACTTCGCGTGTAGGTGAACCTCTAAAACCCATCTTCTTTTCTGGCGCACCAAATGAAACACCTGGATCAGATTTTTCTACAATGAATGCCGTGATTCCCTTGGAGCCCAGTGATTGATCGCCTTGGGCAACGACTGTATAGAACTCAGATACGCCAGCATTTGAAATCCATTTCTTGCTTCCATTAAGAATCCATCCATCGCCATCGCGTTCAACTTTGGTACGAAGCGCTGATGCATCAGATCCTGCTTCTGATTCAGATAGGCAGTAAGAAAAGCCTTTTCCCTGTGCAAGTTGCGATAACCATCGCTGTTTTTGTGCTGTATTTCCGCCAAGAATCAATGGCAATGAACCAAGCTTATTAACGGCTGGAATCAAAGAAGATGATCCGCATACTCGTGCAACTTCTTCAATAATAATTACTATAGCTAACGCATCTGCGCCATCGCCACCAAACTCTGTAGGTACGTGTGCTGCAGCTAATCCAGCTTTTTGAAGTGCGTCAGCGGCTTCTTGTGGGTAGCGATGATCTTCATCGACTGCACGCGCAAATGGTGCAATCTCTTTTTCGGCCAGGCTACGAACGCTGGCTCGAAGCTCTTTGTACTCACTTGGGATGTCAAATAGTTTTTCCATTAGGGTTCATTTCTATCGCGTTGGGCTAGATCTTGTAAATACTTGTTGTACGTGGCTAATTCATCGGGCTGACCCATTGCCGCCGCACGAGCGGTATTTCTGTCAATCCGCTTGGTCTCGCGTGAGTCATCTTTAACCCAGCTAACAAAGGTTGCAACAAGTGCAATAAGAATTGGAATTTCACCCATTGCCCAGCCAATTGAACCGCCAATGCGCTGGTCGGCTAATAAATCGGTCAACCATGGAGATTTCAACGATGCAAAGTAGCCAGCATCGATAAGTGTTGTTGATGACATTAAAGCTACAGAGAAAAATGCATGAATACTCATTGCCGCAAAAAGAATAACGATACGAACTAAGTGCGGCACCCGACGCGGATTTGGATCTATTCCGATTACTACGTGGAAGAAAAGGATTCCTGCAAGTAGAAAATGGATGCTCATAAATAGATGACCTACGTGTGACTGCATCAGCGAACCGAAGAGGCCCGTGAAGTAGAGCACGAAGAGAGAACCATCAAAAAATGCCAATGCAACCAACGGGTTTGTATAAAAGACTGCCAACTTGGAGTGAAGCGCTGCCAGAAGTGATCCTCTGACACCGCGCTCATCTACATTTCGACCTTGCGGCAAAGTGCGCAAAGCCAAAGTAATCGGCGCCCCAAGAACAATTCCAATCGGTGCGATCATTCCTAAAATCATGTGCGAAACCATGTGATAAGAAAATGCGAAGTGAGCGTATAAACCTAGACCGCCGCTTGTTGCGAAATCGATTGCAGCAATTGCAAGTGCGAATGAAACGGTGCGTCCAACTGGCCACTTATCTCCACGCTTCGTGAGGACCATTACACCCTTCACATAAATCGCAACTGCCGTAATTAAAATTCCAATCATTAACGCATCAGGCTCGTAGCTAAAAAAGATTCGGCTCCATGTTGGGGCAGGCGGAGATGAAATACCCGCAACTGCCAACGCCGGATCAAATTTTGGACGTTCAGGTCGAAGCGGAGCTTGATTGGATGAAAGCCATGCACCCATGGCAACGGTTGCAACCATAACAAGACTTTCAGCAAAGATTAAGCGGGCAAAACCCTTCCAATCAATTGAATTACGTTGTGACAGGTTCTTGCGGTGTAAATAACCAAATGCAATTAATACAACGGTAAGAGCTACTTTTCCAAGCACCACAAGTGAATATGCAGAGCCCCACGCTTCTTTGAAATCTAAACGTGCCCAAGCATTAACAGTTCCGCTAATAACAACAGCAATCGCTGACCACAGAGCTAGCTCGCTGTAGCGCGGTACCGCAATGGGGCGGTCATCTGGATCAAGAACTGCAAGAGTAATTACCCCTCCAATCCAGAAAGAAAGAGCTACTACGTGAATAACTAAAGAACCAATTGCTAATGCGTGTGAACCGCTTGAAGCAGAGTGGCTTTGGAATATGGGTGCGACTAAACCAATAAGCGTGAGAATGAGTAGAAAGATTACGGTCAAGATTCTATTAAGACGAATGGAAACCAAAGTGACAAAAAGCGCAACTATGGTTTGAAATAGTAAGTACTGGCCAAGAGTTATTTGGGTGATGAAAGATCGAAGAATTGTTGAATCTAACGCTACAGATAAAGGCTGGTCAAGAATTGTTGCCAAAGTGAAAACTATGGTTCCGATTGACCCTACCGTCCACGTTAAAGCCGAAATCCACAAAACTGTGCGAAGTTTTTGCGCTGATGTAGAAAGTTTTCCATGTGTATCAAATAACAGGAAACCCATTGCTAACAAGTTTCCAACTACTGCAAAACTACCTATTAACGATAGATACTTAAATATTGTGCTTAAAGCAATCATCGGTCCCTAAATAGTTTTCGGGCATATAGAGCAAGTCCTATGAAAACGAAGAAGGCAACTACCAAGATAAAAATGATAAATACATTTGTTCCCCAACTACTGCTTGCAGGCGTTTGCGATTCTGTAGGAGTTGGTGACGGCTCTGTAGGTGTAATAACACTTGGAGCCGAGAAGTTAAATGTGAAAGAACCTTCCAGAGGGACATCGCCTTCAGAATATAAAACATAGGAGACTCGATAGATTCCGGAATCAACCAGGCTTTTTAAACCAATCGTTGCATTGACATCATTTACTGTAAGAGTTCCATCATCTACTCGAACACCTGCGGGATCTGTCACCACTATTTCATTTGCATCAGCAAGTAATGCACTCTGTGTTGTGAGGGTCACTGACGTTGGAGCCGTTGTGACCGTAGATCCGCTAATGGGAGCGGTAGTAATGAGCGCATTGGCGGATGCTGAGGCCATTGGCACAAAGACAAAAATTGCGATAGCTGCCAAGAACCGTATGGCTCGGGTTATTTTCACAATTGACCTTTCATTGTCCGCTCTGAATTCGCGCCAATCGTCTCACTTCTTTAGACTTGGCATCTACCCCTCGGTGGGGTGTTAGACCAAGATTCGGAGTGACCGTGCCTACATACCAATATGCATGTAATGCCTGCGCCCACGAATTCGAGGTATTTCAGTCATTTAGCGATGCTTCTCTAACTGTGTGCCCAATATGCAAGGGTGAAATACGAAAGGTCTACAGCGCCGTTGGAGTTGTTTTCAAAGGTTCAGGGTTTTATAAAACAGATTCTGTAGCCAAGAAAAGTACTACTGAAAGTTCAAAGCCAGCAACGGCGCCAACTCCTGCAGCAGCCCCTGCAGCAAAAGCTGATTAATCCTCGTGGTGCGGCGGTTTATCTGACTTCATCTCTTCTTCACGACGCAGTTGTTCTGCAGCGGCTTCAGGATCGATCTCATCTGAAGTCACATTAGGAAAGAGATCGCTCATGGTTTTAAGTCTAGCGCTAAGGAGTAGTTCAGGTGTTTGAGAAGCTTGGAAAGTTCATCGTCAGGCGCAGCAAGATTGTATTGCTGGTATTTATCCTTGCGACTCTGGCTGCAGGTGCCATAGGTTCACAAGCATTTGGCCGCTTAGACAGCGGTGGATACTCAGATAAAAATAGTGAATCTTCTAAAGCTGCTGATTACGTCATTAACAAATTTAAGGTGCAAGAACCGATTGTGACGCTGGTTGTTGATTCGACGACAAGTATCAATGATCCAACTGTTGCCGCCAAAGGTGTTGCCTTAGAAAAACAAGTACAAGCCGTCGCTGGAGTTTCAAAGACTTATTCATACTGGTCAACCGGCGGTGCACCAACAATGAAATCAATTGATGGCAAAGCGGCTTTTATTTTGATTTATGGCAATTTAAAATCAAATGATTTTGATGGCCTCAGCAAACTCGGTGCAACCATCCAAGAAAAATTTGATGGCAAATTTCAAGGCTTAGATGTTTACGCTTCTGGTCCAGGCGTAGTAACTCATGCAATTAATCACAGAATCGAAAAAGATTTGGCATTAGCTGAAACAATCGCCATCCCACTTACATTTATTCTTCTTCTCTTTGTTTTTGGTGCACTGGTTGCCTCGGCGATGCCGCTATTTGTAGGAGTAACAGCGATTCTTGGCTCGTTTTTCTTAATCTATTTATTCACTCACTTCACGACCGTGAGCATCTTTGCACTTAACTTAATTACTGGCCTAGGCCTAGGCCTTGGTATCGA
>CAIJYZ010000044.1 GCA_903825015.1 uncultured Actinomycetes bacterium | reverse complement strand
ACCCGGTCGTCCGCTCTCTACTAATCGCCGTTCACGTAAAAAATGAACGGCGTTAGTTTTTGGTCGGATGGCCGAGAGGCGAGGCAAGGGACTGCAAATCCCTCTACACGGGTTCAAATCCCGTTCCGACCTCCATCGTTAGATGAGGCAAAAAGGAAGAGATCATGGGCGAAGATGTAAGGCCGTGGGGCCACTATGAAATCTTGGCCGAAAGCAGCACTCACAAAGTAAAGACGATCTATGTAAATCCCGGTGCACGTTTTTCATACCAGCGTCATCAACATCGTGCCGAACACTGGTTCATAGTCAGCGGTCAGGCAAAAGTTACTCATAATGGAGTTGAGCTCAACGTTGGTGCAGGAGATTCGATCGATATCGCAATTGGTGATCTTCATCGTCTAGAAAACATCGGAAATGAAACCGTTGTGTTCGTTGAAGTGCAGACTGGAAGCTACTTTGGTGAAGACGATATTGAGCGAATTGAGGATGATTACTCACGCTGATTTAGCCTTATTTTCTTAAGGTATGATTTCTAACTTAGCAAGGATCGTTGGCTCAGCGGTAGAGCACCACATTGACATTGTGGGGGTCACTGGTTCGATCCCAGTACGGTCCACTTCAGAGGTTTTCTAACTGCAATAGTGGTTTTTCAACTATAAACATGACACTCCAGTAAGCAGTGAAAGCTACAAAGATTCCACCATAAATATCTACCAAGTAATGCTGGTGCAAAAATACTGTTGCAGGCAGAATCAATAGAAACCACAGCATTAAAATCCAACTTGTACGAGGTGCGCGCTTTCGTAAACGCCATAAAGCAATGATTGACACAACCGACCAAGTTACGTGGTTTGATGGAAAACCATTAAGCGGTTGATCATTTCCGTAAACCACGTGTACTAAAATCCAATCAAATGGGGAGTTGCCAGGTACGGGAGTTCTTGGCACCTGCGTTTGGAAAAATGCATAAGCCACATCAAGGCAGAGTTGACCGACAATAATTGCAACCCCATTAACTAAAAATGCCTTGTATCCTCCGATTTTGAATGACAGCCACGGCACGATAAATGCCGCTAGCAAATGAAAACTCAAATAAGGGATTACAAAGATTGAAACGACAGGAATCTTGGCATCTAGCCAACCCTTCATAACTATAGGTTCATAGCCATACGTTGCTTTATTAAATATTTCATAACTCATAAAAGCCAGAATGATTCCCACAAAAACAAGAAAAATGCTTAATTTCTCGCGACTACTGATTTTGCTCATGCCGAAAAACTACCCTTAGCCCCGTAAAAAACTTGGCAACGCTTCGAGTTGGGGCGTGATTATTTTGTGACATAGAAACTGAGAGTGCTAACTCTTGACCTACTGGCGAGTTCGAACTTTTCGTTGTTTAGTCTTGCCCCATGAGAAATCACCCAGCAATCATTCAAGGAGGCATGGGTATCGCAGTTTCTTCATGGCAGTTGGCAAAGAATGTTTCTCAAGCCGGTGAGCTTGGTGTTATCTCAGGAACTGCCATTGATTCAGTGCTTGCTCGCAGATTACAAGATGGCGATATTTCAGGAGATACGCGTCGGGCACTCTCTCATTTCCCAAATCAGGATGTGGCTCAAGAAATAATCGATCGCTTTTACATTGAAGGTGGCAAAAGTACTGACCGGCCATATTTGGATACTCCAAAATTAATTCTTAAGCCGACGGCAATTGCTCTCCATCTTTTAATTGCTTCCACGTTTGTTGAAGTTTGGCTAGCTAAGGAAAATCACGACGGTTTAGTGGGCATGAATATTCTTGAAAAGATTCAACTAGCGATTCCAGCCCAACTTTATGGAGCAATGCTGGCTGGAGTTGATTACATACTAATTGGGGCTGGAATACCTGCACAGATCCCCCGGATTCTTAACGCTCTCTCACTCGGTGATCCAGTTGCCATGAAGATTGATGTTGAAGACACGAACGATAAATTTCAAATAACATTTGATCCAAGTTGCATCAAGGGCGTGAAATACCCTTTAAAGAGGCCTGATTTTCTTGCAATAGTTTCTTCACATGCTTTGGTTTCCTATTTAAATAAGGATGAGGAGACGAAGCCAGATGGTTTTGTCATCGAATATCACGTTGCCGGAGGACACAACGCTCCTCCTAGAGGCAAGAGTTCACCGAATGACAATGGCGAAGCAATCTATACAGATCTTGATGCGCCGAATTTAGAAAAAGTGCGCTCGTCCGGTTCACCGTTCTGGCTTGCTGGCGGTTTCGGTACTCCCGAAAAACTATTGGAGGCTCAAGCCTTAGGTGCCAATGGCGTTCAAGTTGGATCAATATTTGCCCTCTGCAATGAATCTGGATTCACTCAAGAACTTCGCCATGAAATTCTAAAATCTCTTGCATCGGGACAGGCCCATGTAGTTACAGATGCTTCAGCATCACCAACTGGATTCCCATTTAAAGTCATTGAACTAGATGAAACACTTTCAACATCCCAGCTCTTTGATAAGCGCACGCGCAAATGCGATCTAGGTTATTTGCGCACGCCTTTTAAACGAGAAAACGGCGGAATTGGATATCGATGCCCCGGAGAACCAATAGATACTTTTATCTTCAAAAAAGGAAGTCAGGCAGAAGCTCAGGCTTCGAAATGTTTATGCAATGCGTTGATGGCCGATATTGGTCTGGGCCAAATTCGACCAGATGGCCGCACTGAACTTCCGTTAATCACAATTGGCTCTGATCTTGAAGGCCCTATGAAGCTTTTATCCCAATATCCAGATGGATGGAGTGCCCAGCAGGGCTTGAACTACCTGCGAATGGCTCAATAATCTTTAATACTGCGGTGTTGTGCGGATGAAGCCTTTAAGATTGCCCGTATGAACAAGCCAACAAAAAAACCTATCGCCCGCGTGGTGAAGACGGTTGAACGCGCCGTGGGTCGACGCGACTCGGTGTTGGCACGCAAAAGCATTAGAGATTCATTAGTTTCTTTGGCAGGACTTCTTGGATGCTCAGTTCGTAATGAAGATGGACGCGAGATTGGTCGATTAGTTGATGTCGTTGTTAAGCACGGTCACGACGCTTATCCCCCAGTATCTGGATTAATTGTCAAAGTTGGTTTACGTAAATCCTTTATTGATGGAGCACGTATTGCCAAGTTGAGCCGCAATGAAATTCAGCTCTCTTCGACAACAATCAATTTAACTGACTACAAGCGGCGCAGTGATGAGTCACTTCTTGATGCTGACGTCTTAGATCACCAAATCGTTGATGTGAATGGATTACGAGTTGTTCGCTCCTCTGACCTTTACTTAGCTCCATTAGATAAAGAGATTCGTGTCGTTGGTGTGGATATTTCCTTTGTAACTTTCCTTCGACGCATTTTCCCTGGCGCACTTGGCAGACGTGCCACGCCTCAACATGTACTTGACTGGGCCACTGTCGCCTCCCTTGCCGATACCTCTGGAGTTGTTAAGACTTCTGGTTCAAAAACAGCTTTGTCGCAATTACGCCCAGCCGATCTTGCAGACCTAATTGAGGATCTAGCAGGTCGAGAACAAAGCGCTCTTATCGAGATGCTAGATCCAGAACTAGCAGCGGATGCTCTTGAAGAAATGGAAGATGAAGAACTTCAAGGCCTTCTTCGCGGTCTAACTGAAGGACGCGCCGCCGAACTTCTTAGCCGCATGGAACCAGATGAATCTGCAGAAGTTCTACGTGATCTTGATGATGAACACCGAGAAGATATTTTGAAAGCTATGGATTCAAAGATGGCGCAACAACTGCGCCAATTGATTGCTTTCGATGAAACTCTTGCGGGTGGAATCATGACCACTCACATGGTTATTGCTCACGAAAATGACACTGTGGGACAAGCATTAGCGATGCTAATTGAAAACCGAGATCGCGATATCTCTGATGGCGTTGTTATTGTTGACGGAAAAGGCAAATTAATTGACCATATTCAAATTATTGAATTAGTGGCCTCGAAATCAAGCGCCGTATTGGCAACATTAGTCGGGCCTCCCTATCCAACTTCAGTGCAAATTGATTCCCCACTAGAGGAAGTTATCGAGGAGTTTTCAAATAACCGTGGCGCTTCAATTGTTGTAATCGATGAAAAAGGCAAGCCAGTTGGAAGAATCTTGGCTGATGACTTAGTTGATGCGCTCAAGCCAGAAGAACAACACGGTCTATCTAAAGGCACAGGCGCACTTTCATGACAACTGCGCGCAAGATTCGTTTAGCAGCACTGCTTTCAGTAATGGGACCCGGCGTTATCGCCGGCCTCTCTGATGATGATCCAGCTGGCATCACCACGTATTCGCAACTGGGAGCAAAATTTGGTTATCAAATGTTGTGGGTGCTTGTTATTTCAACGATCGCTTTAATTATTTTTCAAGATCTTGGTGCACGTATCGGTGTAGTTACACGTCAAGGTCTGATTGGTTTAGTGCGTCAAAAATATGGCGCACGTTCTGGAACACTCAGCGCAAGCGCGTTAATTATTGCAAACTTTGGAACTCTTACAGCTGAATTTGCAGGAATTGCCGCTGCCGGTCAACTCTTTGGAATCTCAAGATTTATTACCGTACCTGCTGGCGCCCTCATAGTTTCCTTCTTGGTCCTTCGTGGTTCCTTTGCAAATGTTGAAAAAGTTTTCTTTTTACTCTCGGCCGTCTTTATCGCTTACGTTGTAGCTGGTTTCATGGCACATCCGGATTGGGGTAAGGCTTTCCATGGAGTATTTGTGCCATCGATGCCACTTACGCACGATGCAATTTATATCGCAACAGCAACTTTAGGTACAACACTTGCACCATGGGGCCTTGCCTTTATTCAGTCATATGCCGTTGATAAGCGTTTAACGCGAGATGATTTAAAACTGCTACGAATAGATGTTTGGACCGGTTCATTACTCACCGGAATCATTGGCTTTTTCGTAATTATCACTTGTGCGGCAACGTTAAATAAAGAGGGCCGCACAAACATCACTGATGCCGCTCAAGCAGCTCGCGCACTCGAACCATTGGCTGGTTCATTGGCAAAAGCACTCTTTGCAATTGGATTAGTTGGTGCAGCACTATTGGCAGCCTCGATTCTTCCTCTTTCAACGGCTTACTCCGTGGGAGACCTAACAGGGCAACCCGCAGCTCTAGATGATGGGCCAAAAGAAGCTCCGCTGTTTTATTCAACTTTTGGAATTATGACGTTTTTCGCTGCCGGATTGATCCTCTTGCCAGGCGTTCCACTCATCAAGGTGCTTGTTCTTACTCAGATCCTTAACGCTGTATTGCTGCTTCCGCTTTTACTTTTCATGTATGGAATTTCTAAAGATCAACGCTTAATGGGTGAGTTCGCATCAAATACGCGCATGCGCATTGTTTACGGTTTCATTATTTCCTTAGTCTCTATCTGCGTGCTTGCATTACTTTGGTTCACGATTCATCCTTAAAATGATAAGAGATGCCATCCCTGCAGATATTTCTGCCATTACTGCAATTTATAATGATGTAATCGCAAATAGCAATGCAATCTATCGCGAAGATCCAGTCGAAGAAGCCGAACGTCTCAATTGGTTTAACGAGAAGAAGCGAGTTGGTTTTCCGGTTGTAGTTGCCGAAATTGACGGCCAGGTTGTTGGTTACGGCGTATATGGCTCATTCAGATTTGGTGAAGGCTACAACGACACCGTCGAACATAGTGTTCATGTAGGAGCAAACCATCGTGGTCAAGGCATTGGTAAAAAGATTCTTGAAGATCTGATTAATAGGGCTCGAATTGAGAACCGCCATAATATGGTTGCCGCCATTGATTCAACTAATGAAACCTCAATCTCTCTTCATGCAGCATATGGATTTGTAGAAACCGCCCGTATGCCGCAGATTGCCAAGAAACATGGCAAGTTTCTAGACCTTGTCTTAATGCAGTTAACTTTATAGCGGCGCAAACTCTGAAGTGAAATGCCGCAAAGCAGGAGGCTCTTTCACTATTTGATAACCACGTAACTCCTTTGAGTGCGCAGCCACTTCGGCACACACTTCAATCACATAATCAATATGACTCTGTGTATAGGTTCGTCGTGGAATCGCAAGTCGAACAAGCTCCATGGTTGATGCAACCTCACTTCCATCAGGTTTGCGGCCAAACATGACGGTTCCAATTTCGCAGCCGCGGATTCCACCAACTTTGTAGAGCTCGACCGCTAATGCCTGACCTGGATACTGCAATGCAGGGATATGAGGAAGCATCGCTTTTGCATCGATATATATTGCGTGCCCGCCCGCCGGTTGGACGATCGGAATTCCATTTTTTAATAACGCATTTCCAAGATAAGCCGTTGAAGTGATTCGATACTTCAAATAGTCATGTGAAATAACTTCAGTTAATCCAACAGCTAGCGCTTCCAAATCGCGGCCAGCAAGACCTCCGTAGGTTGGAAAACCCTCAGTCAAAATCAGGAGGTTTCTACAAATCGAGGCAAGAGCATCATCGTTGAGAGCCAACCAGCCACCGATATTTCCCATTGGATCTTTCTTTGCACTCATCGTCATGCCATCAGCAAGGGCTGCAATTTCGCGCACGATGTCGGCAACATCGCGATTTTCCTGTCCAACTTCTCGTTCGCGAATAAACCAAGCATTCTCGGCGAATCGGCAAGCATCTAGGAAAAACGGAATTGAGTATTTCTTACAAATCGCACTAACAGCCTTGAGGTTCTCCAGTGAAACTGGCTGGCCTCCACCTGAGTTGTTAGTAATCGTCATCATTACAACTGGAATATTGGCTACGCCTATTTTATTAATGAACTCCTCAAGTGCAACCAAATCCATATTGCCTTTAAAGGGATGCAGTGACGATGGATCCTTTCCTTCAGCAATTACAAGGTCCACACCTTCAGCTTGGGTATATTCAATGTTTGCCCGTGTTGTATCAAAGTGAGTATTACTAGGTATTACTTTGCCTTTGCCACCAATTGCCGTGAAAAGTATCTTTTCAGCCGCTCTTCCTTGGTGAGTAGGAATAACATGCTTGTAGGGAAAGAGATTCTGTACGGCATCTTTAAACATTAACCACGAAGGTGAACCTGCGTATGACTCGTCGCCATGTTGAATGGCAGCCCATTGATTTCGACTCATGGCGCCGGTGCCTGAATCGGTAAGAAGGTCAATCAATACGTTATCTGAATGAAGTGAAAATAGGTTATATCCAACTTCTTCAATGTATTTTTCACGTTGAACCTGCGTAGTCATATGCAGAGGCGCTACTGAATGAATCTTGAAAGGCTCGATAATCGTTTTAAATTCCATATCCGCAGGTTATGCACCTGTACAAATTCTTAAAACGATTTAGCTAAGTGCCACCACTACTGCTTTGCAAGCCCCTCAATGAAGGTTAAAGCATTTTGAAATATGAGCTCCTGGTCATAATCCAAAGTTGCAACGTGATAACTGTTGACTAATTCGATCCGTGATTTATTGGTCGAACCTAGTCCAGCCATGATGATCTCGGTATTTGTAACAGGAAGCGTGTGATCTTCGACAGAATGAAACAACTGCACCGGCACAGTAATTTTGTCCAAATTCTTTCGCGTAATTTTCAGCATCTTCAACAGTTCATGCACTCCGCGAGTTGGCAAAGCGTCATAACCATGTTCGGTAATTCCTGGTCGCTTGATGTCATTGCCAACACTTGAACGTAGTTTTTGGAAATGCGAGAGCACATAAGCTAATTGATGTGGCATGAACGCTACGTGAATCATTGGATTAACTAAAATAATTCCAGTCAACCGATCATTGTTTTCTATAGCTGCATTGAGCGTTGTGCCACCACCCATTGAAAGCCCAGCTATAAAAACGTGATCGCAACTCTTATAAAGCTCATCTAGCTCGGCTTGAACTTTTGCTGGCCACTCTTGCCACTTAACTTTATTGAGATCAGCGGGTTTGGTGCCGTGTCCAGGTAAAAGCGGAACTCGTACTGTGTATCCCTTCGAATGCAGGAATTCTCCCCAAGGGCGCATTGAAGGAGGGGCACCTGTGAATCCATGGAGGAGCAAAATTCCTGTTCGTGCATTTTTGCCGGTGCCTTGGGCCGACCAATCCTGCATCCATCCGGGAGGTGCTGTTTCAACTGCCATAAACCGAAGGATACGCACGCACCCATGACGGTGCAATCATTTACTATTGCCGACATGCATCTTTCGCAAACAACCTTCGTTGTTCTAGATCTTGAAACCTCTGGGGCGGCGCCATCTACTGGCGCGGGTATCACTGAAATAGGTGCGGTCAAAGTTAAAGGTGGAGAGATAATTGGAGAGTTTCAATCCTTTGTTAATCCGGGTGTATCAATTTCGCCATTTATTACACAGCTAACTGGAATAACGGATGCAATGCTCATAGATGCACCGCATATCAATGAAATCTTTCCAACTTTTATGGAGTTTCTTGGCCCAGAAAACGAAAATGTATTGGTTGCTCATAATGCCCCATTTGATATCGGTTTTCTAAAAGCTGCCGCCCTCTATTTGCAATATCCATGGCCTAATCACCACGTGGCAGATACTGCTCGCTTAGCTCGATATGTGCTTACTAAGGACGATGTAATTAACTGCAAGCTAGCGACTTTGGCGCAATTCTTTGGTGCGACAACATCACCAACACACAGAGCCTTAGATGATGCCAGAGCAACTGTTGATGTTTTGCATGGAATTATTGAACGCCTTGGTGGCTTTGGAATAACCACATTGCCCCAATTTAAAAAAGTTAAGAAGAGGCTAGTCGTTGGCTAAGCGCGGCCCATTTCACAACTAAATCAGCGGCCGCTCCACTATCAATTGCTGTGATTGCTTTTTCTACGCCAATTGACATTCGCTCGTGCAAAGAGAGATCCATATTTCCTTCGTAGGCAGCAATTGCAGCTGCCGCATTTAGAACAACGGCGTCACGAGGTGCACCACGCTCACCTGCAAATATCGCTGAAGTTATGCGCGCATTTTCAACTGCGTCTCCCCCAACTAATGCTGAAATAGGAGCACGCGCAATTGAAAAATCAAGTGGATCAATGAGGTCGCTGGAAATTTCATCTTTGCCAATAGTTAGTACTGAAGTAGTAGTAGCCAGAGTTATTTCATCAAGACCATCATCGCCGCGAAAAACAAAGCCATCCACACCTTTATCGGCGAGTACCTGCGCCATAACTAAATGCATTCGATCATTTGCTACACCAATTGCAGCAGCCTTTGGCTTTGCAGGGTTTGCAAGAGGGCCAAGAATATTAAAAACTGTTGGTACTCCTAGCTCTTTGCGTGCAGGTCCAGCAAATCGCATCGCCGGATGAAAAACAGGAGCAAAACAAAAACCGATTCCTAGTTGAGCAAAAGTGGTTTCGACACCTTTGCCATCAAGGGTTACAGCAATTCCTAGAGCTTCGAGCAGATCTGCAGCCCCTGATTTTGAGGAAGCTGCACGGTTGCCATGCTTGACAACTTTCGCGCCTGCCGCTGCTGCAATAATTGCGGAGGTGGTTGAAATATTAATTGTGTGGGCGCCATCTCCACCTGTTCCAACTGTGTCTACCGCGCGATCGGTAATGGAAATGGGTGAAGAGTGCTCATACATCTGGGCGACAAGGGCGCTGACTTCCTCGGCGGTCTCACCTTTGGTCTTGAGGGCAATAAGAAATTTCTTAATTAATTCTGTATCGGCTTGGCCTTCCAGAATCTGCTTCATGCACCACTGGACATCACTTGGTTCTAGATCTAAACCGTTTTCAAGAATGGTGAAGTAGTTGTTCCACAAATCTTGATTCATTTTTTTTTTATTAAACGGCTGTGACTGATGCGCCACGAAGTAAATCCGCAGCGCTCTTGGCCAATGTAAATGGGTCAATGGGATGAACCACTGAAGCCTCTGCCATAGACCATGCAGCTAGCCAGGCATCTTCCTTTCGGCCAGTTATAACTAGGACTGGTGCGCAGTTGAAAACTTCATCTTTTAGTTGGCGGGCAATACCCAAGCCACCTTCTGGAGCTGATTCACCATCAAGAATGAAGAGATCAATAACTGCCCCACCGTCAACAAAGGCACGAAGGGCAGATCCAGTAGCAAATTCATGAATCTGGTTCTCTGGTAAATCACTTGCTACACGTCCACCCAGGGCGTTAATAATCGAGGTGCGGGTTGATGAATCATCTGAATAAACGACGATCTGCTTCTTGGCCATGGATTAAGTCTAAGTGGCCAACGGCGCCGGTGCACACGTTTTTTGCCTCCAAAACCCTGTGGCCTGTTTCACCCTGATAGGGGCGAATACTCTCTCGGCGTGGGCCAAGTTGGCAGACGCAAGCGTGGTTTTTAATGAATAATGACCCCCATGTCTAGCGCAGCCGTAACGGCCCACCACAAAATCACTCGCCCCAATGCAGTAGCTGTTGGAACTATCGTCTGGCTATCCAGCGAGCTCATGTTCTTTGCCGCTCTCTTTGCCATGTACTTCACTACTCGTGCAGTGCAAGGCCCAACAATTTGGGCGCAGTCAAACCATATTCTCAATGTTCCTTTTGCTGCACTTAATACAACAGTGCTGGTTCTCTCTTCGGTTACATGTCAGTTCGGAGTTTTTGCGGCTGAGCGTTTCCAGAAGCGCCGCACAGGTTCAATATTCAACATCAGCAAGTGGGGAATGCGTGAATGGTTTGCACTGACTTTCTTGATGGGTGCTTTCTTTATTGGTGGTCAAATCTTTGAGTATGCATCTCTAGTGCAAGAGGGCTTAACGCTTTCTTCAACGGCATATGGTTCGGTTTTCTTTATCGCAACCGGCTTCCATGGACTGCACGTAACTGGTGGACTTGTAGCATTTTTAATTGTAATGATTCGAGTTTCTAAGGCTCGTCGTTTCACACATGAGCAAGCAACAACAGCAATAGTCGTTTCTTATTACTGGCACTTCGTCGACGTCGTGTGGATCGCATTGTTTTCTGCGATCTACCTAATTAAGTAAGGGAGCACAATCACTTCGTGAAACGCTTATCTCGTTACCGTCGTCATAAGGCAGCTGGGCCATTTCTAATGATTTTGGCGCTACTTGCAATTGGCACAACTTTTTCAGTTGCAAGTGCAACTGTTAAGCAAGCACCAAATGCTTTTGCGCGATCAGCGGCCATAGATGAAGGAAAGCAAATCTTTCTAAAAGGATGCTCTTCCTGTCATGGCCTCAATGCAGAAGGTGGTGCTATAGCTCCTTCTCTCATTGGAGTCGGCGCCGCCTCTGTTGATTTTCAGGTAGGTACAGGGCGCATGCCAATGGCCGACATGAGCACTCAAGCAATGCGTAAAAAGCCTGTATATAGCGCTGAACAAACAGCGGCCTTAGCGGCCTACGTTGCATCTTTGGCTCCCGGACCTGCGATTCCAGAAGATTCAGTTCTTAATTACGAACGAGATGGCAATACTGCACAAGGCGGTGAACTGTTTCGTAATAACTGCGCAATGTGTCACAACTTTGCCGGACAAGGCGGAGCACTTACAGAAGGTAAATACGCACCAACCCTGATGGGCGTACAACCAAAGCAAATTTATGAAGCGCTTATCACTGGTCCTCAATCAATGCCAGTGTTTAGCGACAAAACAATTACTCCAGCTGAAAAACTTTCACTGATTAAATGGATTAAATCCGCTGAATCTGAACCAAATCTTGGTGGAGCAACAATGGGCCGAATCGGACCTGTTACTGAAGGTCTTTTGGCCTGGGTATTAGGTATAGGAATGCTGATTGGAATTGCAGTATGGCTAACTACGAGAGCAAGGTAACCCAGACGTGTCTAATGAATTAACGCCAAATGAGAATCCAGTAGTACAACACGAACCACGTGCTACTGATACTAATCCCAAGGCCGAAAAGCGCGCTGAACAACAGGTAGCGATCCTGTTTGGTCTATCGGCTCTTGGATCAATACTGCTTGTTTACTCTTACGTATTTGTTACCAAAGATGTTTTCATTTTCATTCCTGTAATGGGAAATCAAAATGCACAACAACTTGGTATCGGTATCGGCATGGCAATGTCGTTATTTTTCATCGGTATGGCTGCTATCCATTGGGCAAAAACTTTGATGTCAGATACTGAAGTTGTCAATCATCGCCATGAGTTTCGCTCAAGTGATCAAGACCGAGAAGAGTTTGTACAAACCGTTAAGCAAGGTGTTGCAGGAGTTCAGCTTGGTCGTCGTAAGTTAATCAAGCGCTCTCTTGGTGCAGCAATTGGCTTATTTGCTGTCCCTCCTGTGCTGTTGCTACGCGATCTTGGTCCCTTACCGAAAAAGCAGTTAGAAACAACAAATTGGAAGCCTGGTACTCGTCTAGTTACCGATCCAGGTAATCGCCCAATTTTAGCTTCAGACCTTGAAGTGGGAGCCGTTGTTCAGGTATTACCGGCCGTTGAAAATTCGGATGAACGTCCATTGAGTGACATTGCAAAGGATCCAGTTCTCCTCATTAGGTTACGTCCGCAGGATTTTCAATTAACTCCAGAAAAATTTGCAATGACTCACGATGGAATTATCGCCTTTTCGAAAATCTGTTCTCACATGGGTTGCGCAGTTGCTCTCTACGAACAACAGACAAAGCATTTATTGTGTCCGTGCCATCAATCAACATTTGATGTTCCGCGTGGTGCAAAAGTTATTTTCGGGCCAGCGGCTCGCCCACTTCCTCAACTAGACATCACTGTCGATTCAGAGGGTTATTTAATTGCACGAGCAGCATTTAGTGAACCAGTCGGACCTAGTTTTTGGGAGCGTAACTCACAATGACACCAGCAGAAAAAACAATCGGGACTGTAGCTAACTACGTTGATGAACGAATTGGCGCCGCAGGCTGGGTTAAGAAATCCCTGAATAAGGTGTTTCCTGATCACTGGTCATTCATGCTCGGCGAAGTATGCATGTATTCATTCATCATCTTGCTGCTCTCAGGAACATTTTTAACTTTTTGGTTTGATCCTTCACAGCGAGATGTTATCTATGAGGGCGTCTACGCACCTCTCAAAGGCTTAAAGATGTCTGCTGCATATGCATCGACCTTAGATATCTCCTTTGAAGTCCGCGGTGGTTTGCTTATGCGCCAAATTCACCACTGGGCGGCAAATATATTTATGGCGGCAATTGTTGCTCACTTGTTGCGCGTTTTCTTCACTGGAGCTTTCAGAAAGCCACGTGAGTTCAACTGGATCCTAGGAATTCTTCTTCTCACTCTTGGTTTTGTTGAAGGTTTATTTGGATATTCACTTCCAGATGATTTGCTCTCTGGTACTGGACTTCGTATTACATCGGCAATTATTCAGGCGATTCCGGTAGTCGGTACCTATATCTCCTTCTTCTTATTTGGAGGAGCCTTCCCTGGTGTTGGCTTTATCCCTCGAATATTTACGCTCCACGTTTTATTAATCCCTGGAGCTTTCCTGGCCGTCATCACAATCCACGTGATGTTGGTTTGGTATCAAAAGCACACCCAGTTCCCTGGAGTTGGACGCACCGAGAAAAACGTTGTTGGACATCCAATTTTGCCTGTGTACATGGCAAAAGCTGGCGGATTCTTCTTCGTAGTCTTTGGTGTTATCGCTTTCCTTTCAGCGATTGCATCCATTAACCCAATCTGGCTTTATGGTCCTTACACACCGGGGCAGATTTCTGCCGGTTCTCAACCTGACTGGTACATGGGTTGGCTCGATGGATTAGTTCGCATGGCTCCACCCCTTGAAACCCATGCATTTGGTCATACGGTTTCATGGAACATTTTGATTCCTGCTCTCATCGTTCCTGGAATTGTCTTCACGGGAATGGCGCTATATCCATTTATTGAAAGTTGGATAACTGGAGATAAACGTGAGCACCATTTGTTGGATCGTCCACGAAACGTTCCTAACCGCACAGCTCTTGGTGTTATGTCTGTAACTTTTGTGATGGTTGCTCTGATCAACGGTGGTAACGACATCTTCGCAACCAACTTCTCCTTGTCAATCAATGAGATTATGTGGTTCTCACGCATTGGAATCTTTGTACTACCGCCTCTTGCATTCATCATCACAAAGCGCCTGTGCTTATCCTTGCAGCGCGCAGATCGTGATTTGCTGTTGCACGGTACTGAAACTGGTCGATTGCTTCGCTTGCCACATGGCGAGTTCGTTGAAGTACACGCACCAATCTCTGCCGAGAAAGCATTTATATTGCAGTCACATGAGCAGGCAACATCTCTTGAGATCGAAGAAGTAGATTCTCGTGGAGTGCGACGTCCAGGTTCATTTAAGAACAAGATACAACGTCGCTTGAGCAGGGCTCATGCAGTTGCAGTTCCAAAAGTTACTGATCAAGAGTTAAAGGAGATCGAACACCACTAGTTCGACTTACGAATTACAAGCCAAACACCCAGGGCTGCTATTCCTATTCCAAGGAAGCCTTGGGTGTTTACTTTTTCCCCAAATAGTAGGTAAGCCTCAAGAGCTGTAGCAGGTGGCACGAGATAGAACAAGGATGAGACAGATGCGGCGCTACCGGAATTGAGTAGCCACAGCAGAAGAAGGATTGCTCCGACAGAAAGAGCCAGAATTAGCCACGTCATAGCTGCAAAGAACTTGGGAGTGAAATCAATATGAGTTCCGCTCGTTGCAACGGCCGCTAGCGCCAACACAGCCCCACTAGCTAGGTATTGATATGCCGTGCCTGCCAACATAGGTATGCCGGCCCCGAATTTCTTTTGCATCAAAGTAGCAGTCGTACTTCCAAGGAGTGAAACAAAAACTGCAGCTATTCCAATTTTTGAAACCGAGCTATCCAGTGTTGGGCCAAGTACGAGAACAACACCTGCTAAACCCAGCAATAATCCGCCAAATTGGGTAAGTCGAAGTCTTTCCCCGAGCACTTTTACCGCCAGGATCGAAACAAAAACAGGTTGCAAGCTAGTTATTACCGCTGCGACACCTGCAGAAACACCTTGAGATATCGCAAAGAAGACTCCCCCGAGATATAGGGCGTGCAAGAAGAAGCCGATGAGTGAGGATTTAATTATTGCGGGACGGCCAATGGCTATCGGGGCTTTCATAACTTTGGCTACTACCAAGAGAATCGCCGCGGCAATGAAAACTCTTAAGGATAAAAAGATGAATGGGTCGGCATAGGGAAGGCCGTATTTTGCACCTACAAAGCCTGTGCTCCAAAGAAAAACAAAGAAGTAAGGAGCTAAACGCGCAACCTTCAAGCCTCGCAGATCGCCTTCAAACGAACCAATGACTTTGCCATCCATTTTGGATTACGTTCAAATGAACCGGTCTTTTTTAAATACCAGCGCGATACAGCAGAAACTTTACTTCCATCGAAAATCTCGGTGACTTGCGTCTGCCCATTTGCAAGTTCAAGAAGTTCGTAAGACCAAGTCCACTTCATTAAATGGGACCACGTAATCTTCTTGTTTTCATCGAAGGCGACCACAGTATTGGTTATGCGATAAGGCACCTTAATCTTCATCGCCATGCCGAACTTTGCACCAAGGAAAAGTCGATCAGGTCCAGAGATGGATTTTGTAATTGTTCCTGAACCATCAAAGGATGAGTGTGCCAGCGGGTTGGCCAATAAATTAAAGATTGCCGATGCCGGGGCATTGATAGTTATACGTGCAGCTGCTGTATGTGGAAAATCAACATCCAAAATTTGCGCACGAACTTCAGACATTAGTGAGTTGAAGCCTTCAGTGGCTTTTCGTACTCAGTAACCATTCCGATAATAGAGATGATAAGTGCGCCAACAGAAATAAGTGAAAGCCACCAGCCGATAACTAAAGAAAGGCTGAGTGCACAAGCACTTAAACCAACTGGCAATGGCCACCAAGAATGTGGGCTATAGAAACCGAGATCTCCAGCTCCATCAGCGATCTCGGCAGTTAAGTTATCTTCAGGCAGAGTTTTTCCAATGCGCTTTTGAGTGAACCACACATAAAAGCCGACCATGCCAGCAAGACCTGAGGCAAGAGCCATGCCGCCAATACCAACGGGCTCACCACCCACCTGCCAGTAGACGATAGTCATCAATACATAAAACAGTGCAAGACCAGTAAATAGCTGCCAAGAAACCTTCATAGTTTGTTAGTGCCCTTCAGTCTTGATGTGTGGATGGTGCAAATCAAATGCGGGACGCTCTGATGAGATACGTGGCATCGTCAAGAAGTTGTGGCGCGGTGGTGGACATGATGTCGCCCATTCAAGTGATGCTCCATAACCCCAAGGATCATCGACACCAACCAAAGGTGACTTACGAGTGATCCACACGTTGATCATGAAAGGAATCATTGAGAAGGCCAGTAGGAATGAGCCGATCGTTGAGATTTCATTCATAAAAGTGAAGCCATCAGTAGGCAAATAGTCTGCATAACGTCGCGGGAAGCCCTTGATACCTAGCCAGTGTTGAATAAGGAAAGTTAAGTGGAAACCGAAAAAAGTTGTCCAGAAGTGAATCTTTCCAAGACGCTCGTTGAGCATGCGTCCTGTCATCTTTGGCCACCAGAAATAGAAACCAGCGAACATTGCAAAGACCACAGTGCCAAATAGAACATAGTGGAAGTGAGCTACAACAAAGTAACTAGCCGATACTGCAAAATCAAGAGGAGGCGATGCCAAGATAATTCCTGTTAAGCCACCGAAGAGAAACGTCACGAGAAAACCCATTACCCACAACATTGGAGTTTCAAAAGTTACATGGCCGCGCCACATGGTTCCAATCCAGTTGAAGAACTTTACGCCGGTTGGAACACCAATAAGGAAAGTCATAAATGAGAAGAATGGCAAAAGCACCTGTCCTGTTGCAAACATATGGTGAGCCCAAACTGAGACAGAGAGCGCCGAAATCGCAATCGTTGCGGCAATTAAACCCTTGTAACCAAAGATTGGTTTGCGGCTAAAGACTGGCAAGATTTCTGTTGCTACACCAAAGAAAGGCAGCGCCAGGATGTAAACCTCGGGGTGACCAAAGAACCAGAACAAGTGTTGGAACAGCATTGCTCCACCGTTGGCTGGATCAAAGAGATGCGTTCCATAGATTCGATCTGACTCAAGTCCAAGCAGCGCTGCAGCTAAAGGTGGGAATGCAAGCAAAACAAGAATTGAAGTTAGTAATACGTTCCAAGAAAAGATCGACATACGAAACATCGTCATACCTGGGGCCCGCATCGTGAAAATCGTTGTAATGAAGTTAACGCCACCGAGAATCGTTCCGATACCACCAACAGCTAGGCCAAGAAGCCAAAGGTCAGCACCGATTCCAGGTGAGTAAACAGAGTTAGAAAGTGGAACATAAACTGTCCAACCAAATGATGCCGCTCCACCAGGAGAAATGAATCCTGCAAAAGCCATAGTGCCGCCGAATAGATAGAGCCAGTAAGACAACATATTTAACCGTGGAAAGGCCACATCTGCTGCACCAATTTGTAGCGGCATGATGACGTTAGCAAAGCCTACGAAAAGTGGCGTTGCAAACATCAACAACATGATTGTTCCGTGCATTGTGAAAATTTGGTTGTACTGCTCTGCACTCAAGAACTGCATACCCGGGCGCGCTAATTCAGAGCGCAGCAATAACGCTAAAACACCACCAATAAGGAACCAAGCGAATGAGGTTATTAAGTACAAATAACCAATTGTTTTGTGATCTGTTGATGTAATCCACTTGACGAAAGCTTTACCCTTTTTTGGTGGCAGCGGAGGCAGATTAGTGACAGTTGGGCTATCTGCAAATGTTGTCATGCTTGGCTCCCCTTAAAGGTTTCAAGATATGTCTTGTATTGATCTGGAGTAACAACTCGAACCGTAAATAACATCTGTGAGTGATTACGTCCGCACAAAATATTGCAACGACCAGGGTAATCACCAAGTTTTTTAGCGGTAAATTCTAGGTGGTTGGTAACACCTGGAAGATTTTGCATTTGAATCATGAATGCTGGAATCCAGAAACCATGAACAACGTCATTTGAAGTAATCGTATAGCGAACTTTTTCACCGAGTGGAACATAAAGAACTGGTGGTTGTGCAGGTGTTCCAGTTACAAGTGCATCTGGTCCAGCTTCTGGGTAACCAAATTGCCATGACCATTGAATTCCCTCAACCGTAATTTCATGCTTATAAGTGGTTGTATGTGCAGATATTACTGTTTCCTTTTTTGCGGTGAAGAAAAAGAGAACAGCAACAATGATGAAGGGAATAACGGTATAAACGATTTCAATAGGAATGTGATACTGCGTCTGCTTTGGAAATTCTGGACCGTCTTTTTTGTGACGATGAAAAAAAGCTGGCCACATAATCAGGATTAATGTGAAAACACCAACAATGCCTGCAGTAATCCAGGCACCTTGCCACAAAGATAGGGACTGATCATTAACACTTGATAGTCCTTCTTCATATCCAAGACCGGAAACTTTTGAACAGCCCGTGAGCACAAGTACTGGGGCTAGAAGGAGAAGGGCGCGAAGACCCTTGAGCTTTGTTAGCGACATGGGGGTAAGGATAGAGCGCAAAGCGCACACGTGTTGCACCTGCTTAATGCGCCGCCCCGGTGGTTCGTGTCACAACATTTGAGAGTAAAAAGAGCCCTAAAAAGAAAGATGTGGGGCTATCTCAGAAGCGGCTTCTGGGCCATATGCGCCTTCAAAACGGGCTAGAAATTCGGCACTAGAAAAGCGATATTCCTGTGTTCCCATGGTCTCGATGACATAAGTGGCAATTAACGAACCCAGTTGGGCACATCTCTCGTGGCTTAACCCCCAGGCAAGACCTGCGATGAAGCCGGAACGAAATGAATCGCCGACGCCGGTTGGATCGGTCTTTGATTTTTCTTGAGGAACGCCCACCTGAACAAACTCTCCCGCAGCACTTTCAACTTTTGCCCCTTTGGAGCCCAGAGTGACTACTCGTACTTTTACATGTTCCAAAATTTCGCGATCAGTCCATCCAGTCTTTTGCATGGCTAGCGCAAGTTCGTATTCATTTAAGAAAAGGTAAGAAGCTCCGTCAATAAGAAGTTTGATTTCTTCACCGCTCATTCGAGCCATCTGCTGTGATGGATCTGCTGCAAAGGCAATGCCTTCATTTCTGCAGACATCGGAGTGATGCAACATCGCTTCTGGATCATCAGGTGAAATAACTACCATGTCGAATCGACCGGTTTTTTCCATAATGGGGGCAAGTTCTATATTTCTTGCCTCGCTCATTGCACCTGGGAAAAATGATGCAATCTGATTGAGATCATCATCTGTTGTGACCATGAAATGAGCGGTGTACAGAGTTGAAGAAACTAATGCGTGCGAAGTATCAACACCGTGGCGCGCTAGCCAGGCTTCGTAATCTGCCCAATCTTTTCCAACAGCTGCGATCAGGACAGGATTTAAACCAAGCACGCCCATTCCGTAACAGATATTTGCTGCACATCCACCACGGCGAACATCAAGACTATCCACAAGAAATGAGAGTGAGATTTTCTCTAAGGAGCCGGCAACAAATGAGTCAGTGAACTTTCCTGAGAAAGTCATCAAATGATCAAGACCAACCGAACCAGCTACACCAATTTTCATGTAGCGATACTAGAGCGAAAAACTGGTTTTGTTAGTTAAATGAATCGCCGCAAGCACAAGAACCTTGCGCATTTGGATTGTCAATTGTGAAACCCTGCTTTTCGATGGTGTCAACGAAATCAACAGTTGCACCCATCAAATATGGATCACTCATCTTGTCGACAACGACCTTAACTGCTCCAAATTCGCGAACGATGTCGCCATCTTGGTTGCGATCATCAAAGTAGAGCTGGTAACGAAGGCCTGAACATCCACCTGGCTGAACGGCGACGCGTAGATTCAAATCATCGCGGCCTTCTTGTGCCAAAAGAGCAGCTACCTTTGCGGCAGCGACATCGGTTAGTGCTAATCCAGTTGTTGTTAGTTCTGTTGTCATTATTCTCTCCTTGTTTGCCCAAATCCTACCCTCGGATATGCCCCTTCGCGAGTTGTGACTTGGCTCTATAGTTACGGCCATGACTACTGAATCAACTGGCAAAGGACGCCCCACTCCAAAGCGCAAGGATGCTCAGGCGAAGGTGAAGGTTTCTTCCCTATCCCCTGTCGTGACAAAGGAGCAGAAGCGAGCTCAAAAGCTAGCGGCAAGGCAAGACCGCGTCGGTTCACGTGCGGCTTATTTGCGTGGGGATGAAAGCGCACTTCCAGCACGCGATCGCGGACCAGAGCGTCGATTTGTCCGAAATTACGTAGATGCTCGCCGATCAATAGGTGAATATTTCTTGCCAATTATCTTTGTTGTTTTGGTTTTAACTTTGATTCAGATTCCAGCGATTCAGTTCGGTGCGATTGCATTGATGTACGTCGTGCTTCTCGTTGCTGTTGTAGATGGAATTTTTCTTGGTCGCAAAATTCAACGTTTAGTCCATGCTAAATATCCAACTTCAAATACAAAAGGTTTAGCAATGTACGCATGGCTTCGCTCTACTCAGATGCGTCGTTTACGCGCACCGCATCCACAAACCAAAGTTGGAGATGTCGTTAACTAAGCGCGGGGATTTGGGCTGATGTTTTGAGCTGGGTCCATCTCTGGCAAGTTGCCCAACGCTTTATCAATCGCCATCATTGTGTCGGCATCAAGTTTGATTCCTGAAGCTTTGACATTTTCTTTGACCTGAGACGGCTTGGTAGCACCAACAATTGCCGATGAAACATTTGGATTATGCAAAACCCAAGCAATAGATAGCTGCGACATGGTGATTCCGAGTCCATCAGCGATTGGTTTCAACTTTTGAACTGCCGTTAAAACATCATCGCGCATCCACTTTGAAATCATTCCCGCTCCACCTTTTTTATCGGTGGCACGTGAACCTGCTGGCGCTTTCTTGCCCGGCAAATATTTACCAGTTAAAACACCCTGGGCCATTGGAGACCAAACAATCTGCCCAATTCCCTCTTTCTCTGACAGTGGCACTACTTCAGCCTCAATCACGCGCCAAAGCGCTGAATACTGAGGTTGACTTGAAACAAATCGGTTGTATCCACGTGCATCTTGAATTTTTAAAGCAGCTGCAATCTGCTGAGCGGTCCATTCAGAAAACCCGATGTAATGGACTTTGCCAGCACGGATTAGATCATCGAAAGCGCTTAGTGATTCCTCAAGAGGCGTTTCAAAATCAAAACGGTGCATCTGGTACAAATCTATGTGATCAGTCTGTAGTCGCTTTAGAGATGCATTACACGATTCGATAATGTGCTTTCGAGATAGTCCTCGATCATTCTTGCCCGTACCAGTTGGCCAATAAACCTTTGTGAAGAGCTCATATGATTCACGACGAACGCCTTTAAGTGCCTTACCTAAAACACTTTCAGCTTTTGTGCCGGCATAAACATCGGCTGTATCAAAAGTGGTGATTCCACAGTCAAGTGCGGTTTTAACGCATTTAATTGCTGATTCGGCTTCAACTTGTGAGCCGTGAGTAATCCAGTTTCCGTAAGAAATCTCGGATACATACATTCCAGTACTGCCAAGGCGACGATATTCCATAGCGTTGACTCTAGGACTAAGCGCGCCTTGTTGCCAACTCGAAAGCGATGTGGTTGCCTTCGCTCACAACTTAATACGCCCTTCATTAGGGGAAGTTCGGTGAAATTCCGACACTGACCCGCAACCGTAAAGTCGGATTACCTAATGGATGGTTTTAGACAAACACCCGCCGAGGTTTGCGGGGTGTGGTCCACATGT
>CAIJYZ010000043.1 GCA_903825015.1 uncultured Actinomycetes bacterium | reverse complement strand
GGTGCCAAGCTAATCGTCATAGATCCACGTGTTATTCCGCTAGTTCGAAGCGCAGGAATCAAAGCCTCACACCACTTGCAGCTTATGCCAGGCACAAATGTTGCAATCATTAACGCCTTAGCTCACACGATTGTTACCGAGGGATTAGCAGATCGCGAATTTATTGCAGCACGCTGCGAAGAGAATTCATTTAAAGAGTGGGAAGCATTTATCTCATTGCCTGAAAATTCTCCCGAAGCGCTAGAAACTTCAACACGTGTTTCTGCTAGTGAGGTGCGCAAAGCCGCACGCCTATTTGCAACCGCTCCCAATGGTTCGATTTATTATGGCCTTGGGGTTACCGAACATAGCCAGGGTTCAACAATGGTTATGGGTATTGCAAATCTTGCAATGCTCACCGGAAACATTGGCCGTAAAGGTGTTGGCGTTAATCCGTTGCGTGGACAAAACAATGTGCAAGGTTCATGCGACATGGGTTCATTTCCACATGAGTTGCCAGGTTACCGACATATTTCAAATCCAGATACTCGAAAAATCTTTAATGATAAATGGGGCGTAATTCTTGATTCAGAACCGGGAATGCGAATTCCAAACATGTTTGACGCCGCCTTGGCCGGAGAGTACCGAGGCATATATGTTCAAGGTGAAGATATTGCACAATCTGATCCCAATACATCCCATGTTCATGCAGCACTTCGGGCAATGGATATGGTGATTGTTCAAGATTTATTCCTGAATGAGACTTCAAAGTTTGCACATGTTTTCTTACCAGGCACATCTTTCTTGGAAAAAGATGGAACTTTCACAAATGCTGAACGCCGCATTAATCGAGTCCGTCCAGTAATGAAATCACCGACTGGTAAGAGTGAGTTCGAAGTCACTTGCGACTTATCAACTGCAATGGGATACCCAATGTCTTATAACAGTGGCGCCGAAATCATGGATGAAATTGCAGCGACCACTCCTACTTTTGCTGGAGTTTCATTTACAAAGTTAGATAAAGTCGGAAGTTTGCAGTGGCCATGTAATGATGCCAATCCAGATGGAACACCGATGATGCACGTTGAAAGCTTTATGCGTGGCCTTGGTCAATTTATGCGCACTCCATATGTGGCAACCGATGAAAAAGCTAACCGTAAATTCCCTCTGTTACTAACCACTGGCCGTGTTTTGAGCCAATACAACGTTGGAGCTCAAACTCGGCGTACAAGTAACAATGTTTGGCACAAGGAAGATATTTTGGATCTGCATGAATCAGATGCTCAGCTACGCGGTATCGCCGATGGTTCGTGGGTTAAATTATCTAGTCGTGTGGGTGAAACTATTATGCGCGCGCGTATTACCGATGAAGTTCCAGCTGGTGTGGTTTACACAACCTTCCACTTTCCAGAAAGTGGCGCGAATGTAATTACAACTGATTTTTCAGATTGGGCTACTAACTGCCCCGAATACAAAGTAACCGCTGTCGAAGTTGCCCCTAGCGCCAAAGGTCCAGGAGCTATGGTTGAAACCCATATTGAGGGTGATGTTCAGCTCGAATCGATTATCCGCATGGCCAATCAGATTGCCGCCAATATTCCAGCATCAGATGCACCAGAAATCAAAGTGGCTCACCACATTGTTCAATTCTGGACTCCATTGATGATTGATCGCTTACATAAGGATGTAGATAAAACTAAGTTGTCACCAATTGTTTTGAAAGCAATTGATGTAATGCTAGTTGCTAAGTAACTGCCTTATTTGCGCAGCTAATTGACCGTATCCAACAATTCGAATTTCTAACGGTAATCCAATTTCAGCTGCTGCCACATTAGCTAGTTCTTCAAGTTCTGCAGTTGGTTGCTGTGCAAGCCATATAACGCGTGAATAATTCTTAAAGTAATCATCTCGAAGCTCGGGTCGCTTGTCCAAACCAAGTTCCACAATAATGCTTCGGTGAAAGGATTTAACTAAGAAATCTGTCAGAAAATATGTGCCTGCATCGGACTCCATAATTGATTCAATCTCTTTAGAACCGGCAAAGATGTCATAACAGTGATTGCCGCCTAAACGCTGCACTCCATGGTTTGTAATAACCACATCAAGGGCTCCATATGTTCCGCAATCTGCATAGGCAACAGCGCATTTACTATGTTTTTCTTTGATCTGATGTAAAAGCTGATCTACTTCACCTGCAATTTTTTCAGGTCTGTTGTGCAGTAGGGGAGGCAACGGATAAATCGTAATATCTAGTGATTCTGCCGCTGCAATGTCGGCGATATGCGTAGCTAACGCCCCACATGCAACGATGCCTGTACTCATGCAGGGAAAGCGAGGCGCTCAACAAACTTGTCGTTGAAATCTTCGCGATCGGAAAGTTCGATGTAATCGATTTCATCAAGAAGTGCTTGAGCTCCATGTCGCTCTTGCGCTGAGAGCAGAACCATCTTTGCGCCTTCTCCGGCGACGTTACCTGCCGACATAATGCGCATAACTGACAGCTTTGGAACCAGACCAATTTTTATCGCTGACGATGGTGAAAGGTAAGAACCAAAAGAGCCAGCAAGTAAGACTTGTTGGATTTCAGACTCTTGCACACCAAACTCTTCGAGCAATAAAGCCCAACCCGTGGCTATAGCGGCTTTTGCGAACTGAAGTTCGCGGACATCTCGCTGGGTTAAGAAGACGCAATCTGACAAATCGCCCACTTCTTTACTCCAAGTCAAAACAAATACACGTTCGCCCTCGCGAGTAACTAAGCGGCTAGCTAGCTGTGGCGAAATTGTCAGAGCTGCTTCATCAGTAACGAACTTGCCTGAATGATCTAGCAAGCCCACTTGGACAAGACTGGCGCACGCATCGACAAGACCAGATCCGCAGATTCCGATGGCAGGTGCATCATCGATAGTTCCAATTACCAACTCTCCATCGACAACTTTGATTGTTTCGATCGCACCAGATGCTGCGCGTACTCCACATTTAATACTTGCCGCTTCAAAGGCAGGGCCAGCAGGAGCTGCCGTTGCAACAATCTTTTCACCATCGCCTAAGACGATTTCGCAGTTAGTACCAACATCGATAAACAGACGCAGGCGTTTGTCTCGGTCCATTCCAGATGCCAATGCGCCAGCAATGATGTCACCGCCCACATATGCACCAAGAGAAGGCAAAATAACCGCTTTTGCCAACGGATGAACTTCTATGCCGATCTCTTTTACATCGATATTTGGATAATCGGCACTTGCCATAATAAATGGTGCAACACCTAGAGGTTCTGGATCGATTCCAAGTAGTAGCTGGGTCATCGTTGCATTACCTGCGATTGCCAACTCATAAACGTGTTCAGGATTTACACCGGCTTCTGTGCAGACCTCTTGGGTGAGTTGATTCAGAGTTTCTTGAGCCAAACCACTGAGTTTTGCAAGAGCGTTGGGATCTAACATCGTTGCACTAATTCGTGTGATTACATCGGCGCCAAATGGTTGCTGCTTATTGAGCATTGATTTAACAGCAACCGGAGTACCAGTGTTGAGATCTAATAATGTTGCTACAACTGTTGTAGTGCCTAAGTCATAGGCAATTCCGTAGCGCACATCAGTTGTATCGCCAGCTTCAATACCTAAGAACTCTTGATCAACAAATACTGCCGTGACTTTGAAATTAGCTGCGCGCAAGATACGTGGAAGCTCGCGCATCGATGCCAAACTTGCCGTTGCAACAATGTCATCAACGGCATCAAAGACACGCACGATGTCAGTGCGTTGATCAGTTAGCGATGGTTCATCAAGTTCGATATATCGCTTTTGAACTGCCGGGCGCAAAATAACTTGGCGTCCAACACCAACTGTTGCCGCCTTTGGCCGTGTAGTTAGGGCCGGTACATCAACTGAAATATCTTTTGATGTGCGCACCAAACAGGCTAAACGCCAGCCATCCTTAATTTCACTTTCAGTAAATGCTCGGAAATCTAATTTGGATGGCTCAACATCGCCATCGGTAACTTTGATTCGACATTTTTTGCATGTGCCATAGCCTCCGCAAGTTGAATCAATCGCAATTCCATTCCAGGAAGCTGCATCGAATGCGCTGACGCCTGTTGGAACGGTGATGGTTTTTTGTGATGCAACTGATCCATCCTTTTCAAAGGATGTAAAGGCAAGTTTGACGCGTCCAGTACCGTCATGTTCTGGTACTAGGGACGGATCCAGTTCTTTCTTGCTAATGAGATTAGTTCCCTTCGGCGGCAGCATTAGCTGCTTGTATTGCGCGATAGCGCATGATCCAGTTTGTACCCCAAGGATCTAGGCCCAGTAATAAATCCGCTGCCCGTACAGATTCAACAATTGCCGGTGTTCGTGAATCCATAACCGCGCTCGTTAATCCCATTGACATCGCAGCAGGTAAGAACGCTGCGTTAAGTGCGTGGCGATGAGGCAGACCAAAAGAGATATTTGAAGCACCGAGCGTCATATTTAGGCCGTATTTTTCACGGATTAAATAGATAGTTTCTAGCGTGTGTTTTACTGCCTCTGGATCTGCACCTACAGTCATTGCCAGTGGATCAATTACTAAATCCTCAAGTGGGATTCCATATTTTTCAACGGTGCGAACAATTTTTTCAACGATAATCATGCGCTCAGCTGCAGTGGCTGGAATACCAGTTTCATCATTAGGAAGGGCGATAATCGCTGCGCCATGTTTTTTAATTAACGGTAGTACTAGCTCCATGCGATCATCTTCGCCGGTGACGCTATTGACTAGCGCCTTGCCTTGATATGTTTCTAGACCAGCTTGCAAAGCTTCGATAACTGAAGAGTCGATACAGATAGGTAGGTCTGTAAGTGACTGAACTAATGCAATTGCCTTGGATAAAAGTAATGGTTCATCAGTTAGCGGAACACCCATATTTACATCGAGAACATCGGCTCCGCCGGCAACTTGTGCGATCACATCATTTTCAATTGCAGAGAGATCTCCAGCGCGTAGTTGTTCTTGGAACTTTTTGCGCCCTGTTGGATTGATGCGCTCACCAATAATACAAAAAGGTTGATCGTGACCCATCGTTACGGTTTTGCCAGGTGAGCTAAGGATTGTATGCATGGTGGGCTCCTAGTTAGTTTCTTGGTCTCTGTCCGAGGTCGGACATAAAGCTATGTAACGAATCATCATGTCGAAAATCTGTAACGTGTAGGCCACGGACTCCGGGGAGAGTTAAGGCGTGACGAGCAAGTTCAAGAGTTAAATCGTAGGCCTCTTTGGCCTGGTCGGCTGCCGCGGCAACTCGAGCGATTGTCTGTTGCGGCACATTGATTCCTGCAACCTTTTCATTCATAAATCCAAGGGCTTTTGCGCTCTTGACCAGCACGATTGTTGGTATCAACTTTAGATCAGGGGCGATCTTTGCAACTCCTTTGCAGAAAGCTTCGAGGCGATCTGGGTGATAACAGATCTGCAATTGTAAAAATGAAGCTCCGGCGCGATGCTTTTTAAGTGCTCGCTCAATTCGATAATCAAATGGGGGAGCAGCAGCATTTTCAACTGCGCCGATATAGAAATCAGGTGCTGGGTTTATCTTTCGACCAGATAGGTATTTGCCAGTCATCATTATTCTTGTGATATTAATTGCCTGGATACTGTCGATATCAAAGACTCTGCGAGCTTCTGGCTCATCTCCGGCGGTGACATCATCACCAGTCAGTAACGAAACATTTTCAATTCCATGAAGTGCCGCACCCATGATGTCGGATTGGATTGCCAGCCGATTCTTATCACGGCAAACAACCTGCATGATGGGTTCAAGGCCATGCATTTTCATTGCAATTGCCGTTGTTGTATTTGATGTATGAGCATGCGCTGCAGGGTTATCAGTTGCATTGACTGCATCAAAGAATGGAGCCAAACGGGCAACATCGCGCACTACCGATGCCATTCCACCACCATCAATTGATGGAAACTCTGCAGTGAAAACTGTGTCGTTACTGTTTTCTAATTTATCGCGCAAAAGTGACATTAGTGCGCACCATTTATGACAGACCAACCGGCAGGAGTTTGTTGATCGCGTTTTGTTACTAAGTTAACCCACGATGATGTTCCGGCAAGTCGCATATCTACCGGCGGACGAAGCTCATTGAAATGATCTTTCCATACGGTTGGCATCGGCAAAGAAACCTTGCGCTCATATGCTTTTAACCAAACACATTGCATCTCCGGTTTTACTTCGCAATGACCGTTTTCACGAACCCCACCACAAGGGCCGTTACGTAAGGTCTTTGGACATGTCATGGGACAGGTCATGCCAGTTGAATGAAGGACACATTGTCCGCACATGCGACAGTCCCAGACGGGCTTCTTAATCGCATGTTCAACAAAGGGCAGAAGTTTTTTTAACATTTAGATTCCTAGGCTTTTGCAGCTGCGCGCTTTTTAGCAATGAGATCTTTAGCAATACGTACTGCAGTAGAAGCATCAGCAGCAAAACCATCGGCGCCAACAACATCGGCATATTCCTGCGTTACAGGTGCTCCGCCAACCATAATAATTACCTGATCGCGTAGACCAGCTTTTGTAATCTCGTGAATGTTAACTTTAAACATCGGCATCGTTGTAGTTAAGAACGCCGACATTCCGACGATATCTGGCTTGTGTTCGATTATGGCTGCGATGAACTTCTCGGGTGCAACCTGTACGCCAATATCAATGACATTAAAGCCAGCGCCTTCGAGCATGATATTTACAAGGTTCTTGCCGATATCGTGTACATCGCCCTTAACTGTTCCCATCAAAAATGTTCCTACAGTTTCAGCACCTGTCTCAGCTAGCAGTGGACGCAGCACATTAAGTGCACCCGACATTGCTTTTCCTGAAATGAGCATCTCTGGAACAAAGAAATCTCCGCGCTCAAATCGTGCACCAACTTCTTCCAATGCTGGAATCAACGCATCGAAAAGAATGGCGCTAGGCGTCATTCCATCGGCAATGCCCTGGTTAGTGAGTTCGAGAACTGCTGGAGCGTTACCGACAAGTGTCTCGTCAAATAGAGCTTTGATGATCTCGTCATGTGTCATGCCGCACCTATCTTTCCATCGTGGTTTGCTTGGAGTATTGCTATCTCTTCAATGATCATGTCACCGATTTTGAAGAGATCCTTCTGTGTCAATCGAGTTGATGGACCAGAAATAGAAATTGCACCAACAACGCGGCCATCGTGCTCACGAATTGGTGCAGCTACTGCGACCAAACCCTCTTCGAGTTCGTCGATAATTATTGCGTAACCTTTTTTACGTACAACTTCTAACTCTTCAAGAAGTCGAGTGCGCGCAGTAATAGTTTTTGAACTGCGTTTTTCAAGACGACCTGCCGGAATTGCAACTGCTGCGTATGCAAGTAAAACTTTTCCAAGTGCGGATGCATGATACGGAACTGATTTTCCAACCCAGTTGGTGGCAGATAATAGATACTGTCCATCAACTTGATCGATTAGCTTTAGATCACCGTTTCCCGGAACAGCTAAGTTCGCTGTTTCACCAGTGCGATTAGCGAGAATTTCTAAAATTGAATGCATGCGCGCGACAAGAATTGAGTCATGATTTTGTCCGCGGGCGAACTGAGTTAAAACAGAACCGGCAATGTATGCGCCGTTGCGATCGCGAAGCAATAGACCCTGGCGCTCGAGCGCACTTAAGATTCGAGATGCTGTGCTCTTTGGTAAATCGTAGATTCGCGCAAGCTCAGTTAAAATTGGGGGAGTATCTGATTCCAAAACATGAATCAGAAGTGCAGATGCGCGATCAATTGCCTGCGTGCCGCTTTGCAGCTCTTTCACTTTGCACCCCCACTCAGTCCTAGAAAAGAAGAGTTTCATTATATGGAACCACAGTTCCATAACTAAAGAGTATTCTCGTGCGTGTTCGGGGTCAATAGCACCACAACGCTATTAATATCGAATCACTACTACAGCTAAGGAACCAACCGTGAGCTTTATTAACAAGATGCCCCGTTATGAAATCCTGAGTGAAGAATCAATGGCGACATTGACTCTGGGTTGGAAGCGAATCGTTTCAGAGATCGGTATCGAGTTCATGAGTCCATGGGCCTTAGATCTACTTCGCGATGCGGGACAGGTTGTAGAAGGCGATAACGTTAAATTTGATCCAGAGTGGATTCTCAAGCAGGTTGCAAAGGCCCCAAGTCAATTCAATCTTCGTGCACGTAATCCAAAGAACAATGTTCAAATCGGTGGCGACTCCATGGTTTTCGGAGGCGTCTACGGCCCACCATTTGTGCGTCAAGGTGATATCCGTCGCGATGCAACATTTAATGATTATGAAAACTTTTGTAAATTAGCTCAGAGTTATGACGCGCTAGATAGCGTCGGTGGAGTGGTTTGCGAACCTAATGATCTTTCCCTTGATTCTCGCCACTTGGATATGGCTTATGCGGCGGCAACACTGACCGATAAGTTCTTTATGGGCAACGTTGTTACCGCAGAAAATGCGCGCGATGTTATCTCGATGGCTGAAATTATTCATGGCGGTCGCAAAGCGATTGAAGACACACCTGCACTTATTTCTTTGATTAACTGCAACTCACCACTTCGTTGGGATGATCGCATGCTCGATTCACTTCGCGAATATGTTCTTGCTGGTCAACCAGTTGTGGTCACTCCATTCTTACTTATGGGCGCAATGAGTCCAGTAACTATTCCTGCAACACTCGCACAGCAGATTGCTGAAGCACTTAGTGGTATCGCACTTGCACAGTTAATTCGCCCAGGATGCCCAATTGTCTTTGGTTCTTTCCTTTCAAATATTGATATGCAATCCGGTTCACCGCAGTTTGGTACTCCAGAATCAGGCATTGGACTTCTCTGCACTGGACAGATTGCACGTAGTTTTAATCTGCCATTTCGTGGAGGCGGCGGACTGAACTCATCACAAACAGTTGATGCGCAATCTGCTTATCAAACAATGATGACGATGATGCCAACATTTTTATCCGGCACAAACTGGGTCATGCATACCGCTGGATGGTTAGAAGGCGGGCTTGTATCTTGCTATGAGAAATTCGTTGTTGATATTGAAATTCTTCAATCACTGATGACCGAGTTCACCCCGCTTGAGTTCAACATCGATTCATTGGCATTTGATGCTCACGTTGAAGTTGGCCATGGTGGTCACTTCTTAGGCGCAGCGCACACAATGGAGCGATTCCGCGACTGTTTTTACCGTCCATTCCTAACAAATAGCGATAACTACGAGCGCTGGACACGTCTTGGTTCAAAAGACACTAAAGATCGTGCGACTGAGATTTATACCAAGAAGCTCGAAGATTATGTAGCGCCAGATATGGACCCACGGATGAAGCAAGAGCTCGATGAGTTTGTTGCAAAGCGCAAAAGCGAACTAGATTAAGTAAATGGTCGCAACGCTCTATATCGATGGTGCTTGGAGACAAGCATCAGATAGCGGCGCTCACGATGTTCACAGCCCGCACGATCAAAGCGTTGTTGCTACGGTTTCGCAGGCAACGCAAGAAGATGTTCTCGATGCCATTGGTGCAGCGCGTGCATCCTTTGATTCAGGTGTATTCACTTCATGGTCATTTGCACAGCGAAGTGCATTAGTTTCAAAGATTGCAGATTTGCTTGAGCGCGATTTAAAAGAGATTGCTAAGAAAGAAAGCGATGACACTGGCAAGCGAATAATCGAAGCCGAATATGACATCGCTGATGTAATCGCAACTTTTCGTCACTTTGCAGCTCTTGGACTAAAGCAACACGATCGCGCTGTTGATGTAGGTCTTGCCCATGTAACAAGTCGCATTGTCCATGAACCCCTTGGAGTTGCCTCATTAATTGGTCCTTGGAATTATCCATTGCTGCAGATTGCTTGGAAAGTCGCACCGGCACTTGTGGCTGGATGTTCTTTCATCGTAAAGCCATCAGAGCTAACACCTCAAAGTGCGATTGCATTAATGCACGCTATTGAAGAAGCGGGCACACCAAAAGGTGTTGCTAACTTAGTTCTAGGTCCTGGCTCGGTTGTAGGTGCGCATTTAATTTCAGATCCTCG